>CAZOWH010000148.1:0-5028 GCA_964583425.1 uncultured Lachnospiraceae bacterium | reverse complement strand
CGGTCATAAAGCGGTGGCTGAGCATCTGGAAAAAGAGGTTGTTAGGCACGTCCTCGCTTTGATTGGCCACTTCCTTTTTGGTCACGATCTCCTCGGGACCCACGATAAAGCCGACGCGCATGCCGGCGGAGAGGATCTTGGAGAAGGAGGAGCAGTAGATCACAAGCCCCTCGGTATCCATGCTTTTGATGGTGGGAATCTCCTCGCCCGCAAAGCGAAGCTCGCCGTAGGGGTTATCCTCAAGGATAGGCAGGGAATATTTCTTTGCGATCTCGTAGATACGGCGGCGCTTTTCGGCGCTTGTGGTGATGCCGGAGGGATTGTGGAAGGTTGGGATCAGATAGATCATTTTTGCATTGGGGGTTGCCTTGATCACACGCTCAAGGTCGTCGGGATCGATACCGTCCTCCTCCATTTCCACGCCAACGGTCTTGGCACCGCAGGAGCGAAAGGCGTTCAGCGCACCGATAAAGCTGGGGTTTTCGCAAATGACTGTATCGCCCTCGTTACAAAGCGCCTTGCAGGCAAGCTCAATGCCCTGCTGCCCGCCCGATACCACAATGGTGCTGTCGGTATAGGCATCGCCCGCAGCCCTCGAGCTGCCGATGCCAAACACCTCCTTCTGGCGCTTGGCGATCGCCTCGCGCAAGGGGGGATAGCCATCGGTCATGCCATATTGGAGCGCCGTTGCTGCGCTATTTGCAAAAATATCGGCAGAAAGCCGCGAAAGTGCCTCCACGGGGAAGGATTCCGCCGCAGGATTGCCTGCGGCAAAGGAAATAATAGTGGGGTCGGTCAGGCTCTTGAAGATCTCGCGGATAGCGGAGGGCTTGAGAGATGCCAGTTTGTCTGAAAATGTGTATTGCATAAAATCACCTCATAAAATCACGAAAATAACTTTGTAAATTATATCATAATTTTAGCAGTATTGCAAGGTCTTGCTAAAAAATGTTTAAAACGGCTCGTGATCTAAAAGTATACAGAGATAAAATTGGTGCAAATGCTACACAAACGGCAAAAAATGTGCTATCATAAAAGAGCAACGACATTTCGAAAGGACGCAATATGGAAAACAAGGTGTTTGGCAAGAAAAACTGGCGCATTTTGCTTTTGTTCGGTCTTGTGGGGCAGATCGCGTGGTCGGTTGAAAATATGTATTTCAATCTGTTTGTATTTGAAACCGTAGCCCCCGATCTTGGTACCGTTACGCTGATGGTGCAGCTTTCGGGTGTGGCAGCAACGCTTACCACCCTCGTGGCAGGTACGCTTTCGGATAAGGTGGGAAACCGCCGCACCTTTATCTCGTGGGGATATATTATATGGGGTGTGACGGTCGCGCTGTTCGGCATGATCAGCACCGACCTTGTGGCATCCGTTTTGCAAACCGACACCGCAAGGGCGCTTGGTATTACGTTGGTGCTTGTGGTGGTTGCCGATTGTGTGATGACGGTGTTTGGCTCAACCGCCAACGATGCCGCGTTCAACGCATGGGTGACCGATAACACGGCACATAGCTATCGCGGTAAGGTGGAAAGCGTGCTTTCGATCCTGCCGCTGGTCGCGATGCTGATCGTGGCGGGTGGCTTTGGTATGCTGGTGGAGCTTGTCGGCTACCGGGGGCTCTTTTTGGGGCTTGGCGCGGTGATCTCGGTTTGTGGTATTTGCGGCATTTTTTTGATAACGGATAGCAAAAATCTTGCCCCAAATGGGTCATTTGCCGATATTGTGTACGGCTTTAAGCCGCGTGTGGTGCGCGAGCACGCACCGCTTTACCTTACCTTTCTATTGATGTGCGTATACGGTATTGCTTGTCAGGTGTTTATGCCGTATCTCATTATTTACATGAAGACCTATCTTGGCTTTACCACTCTTGAATACAGCGTGGTGTTCGGGCTTGCCATTATCGTGGGCGCATTGGTCAACATCAAGCTCGGTACGCTTTCAGACCGTACCGATAAAACCAAATTGTTGTATATTGCCGCGGGTGTGTTTGTGGCAGGGCTTTTCGCCATGTATGCCGCGCGTTTTGGCAGGAAGCCCGTGGTGCTGATCACCTTTGGCGCGGCGGGGCTTTTGATGATCACAGGCTATATTTATATTTCCGCACTGTGCGGTGCACTGACGCGTGATCACACGCCGCAGGAGGATGCAGGTAAGCTACAGGGTGTGCGCATGATTTTTGGAGTACTGCTTCCAATGCTGCTTGGTCCCATGATAGGCAATGCCATCAACAAAAGCGCCGGCGTTTCGCTTCCCGATCTTGAGAGCGCCGATGTGATGACCACTGCCTACATACCTGCTCCCGGCATCTTTTTGGCGGCGGCACTGATCGCACTGGCAATGTTTATATTGATACCGTTCCTGCACAAATGCACGGAACGCTCGAAAGGAGCAGAAGAATGAGACTGCAAACTGCATATCACGTGGGGGAGGTACCGCATGCCGCGCATCCCTTACCCCAAGCGGCACGCGAGCACTGGCTTTGCCTCAACGGCAAATGGGAATTTTGCAAGATTGATGCGGCAGGCAACAGATCCTATGAGGGCGAGATATTGGTACCGTTTTCGCCCGAAACGCTGAATAGCGGCATTGCAGAGGGCTTCGTGCTCGAGCGGGGCGCAAGGCTGCGATATTTTCGTACCGTTATGCTTGATAGATCCATGCTGCAGGGCACAACGCTTTTGCATTTCGGTGCGGTGGACAGTGAATGCGAGGTCTTTTTTAACGGCACACGCGTGGGCGGACATTGCGGCGGCTTTACCGCATTTACGCTTGATGTCAGCGAGACTGCAAAAAAAGGCGAAAATACCGTTGAGGTGATCGTGCTTGATGAGGCGACCCGCAATGGCGGCGCGCGCGGTAAGCAGAGTGATATGCGAGGCGGTATTTGGTATACGCCTCAAAGCGGCATTTGGCAGACCGTGTGGCTCGAGAGCATGCCGAAAAAGCACATCAAAAATTTAAAAATAACCCCGAATGCTATCGAAAAAACCGTGAAAATTGCGGCGGATGGCATGGGTGGCAGGATCGAGCTCCGCGTATTTGATAACGGCAATGAGATCCTTCGTCAAAAATTTGTGGGGGAAACAGAGCTTTCCTATGATTTTGCACTTTGGTCGCCCGAAAGCCCCAAGCTGTATGATCTGGAGCTCACCAATGCGGCGGGGGATAAGCTGCGGTCCTATTTCGGTGTGCGCTCCTTCGGTAGAGTGATAGACGAGGCGGGCAAGGTGCGCCTTTCCCTCAACGGCAAGCCCTATTTCTTTAACGGCGTGTTGGACCAGGGCTATTGGTCGGACGGGATGCTTACCTACCCGTCAGACGAGGCTGCGATCGAGGAGCTGCAAATGCTAAAGGATATGGGCTTTAATACCGTGCGTAAGCACATTAAGCTTGAGCCCATGCGCTGGTATTATCACTGTGACCGTTTAGGGCTTACCGTGTGGCAGGATTTTCCGAACGGTGGCGGGGAATATAAATTTTCCCACGTTGCTGCCTTGCCCTTTCTCGGTATCAAGCATAAGGATAGCGATTACAAATATTTTGCAAGAGAGAATGCTGTCGCACGTGCCGAGTTTGATGGGATGGTGGACGAGATCCTCACACAGCTTTACAACACGGTTTCCATCTCTCTTTGGGTGCCCTTCAACGAGGGATGGGGACAGTTTGATTCCGCCAAATACACCGCATACGTGCATGAAAAGGACCCCACCCGTATCATCGATTCGGTGAGCGGGTGGCACGATCAGGGTGTTTCGAAAACGGCGCTGCGCAGCTTGCATACCTACTACACGCCCTTGCGCGTGCCGCGCGATCCGCGCCCTGTGGTCTTAAGTGAGTTCGGCGGCTATTCCATGCAGACCGAGGGGCATGTGTTTGACCCCGAAAAGGAATTCGGCTACAAGAAATTTAAAACCGAGCAAGAGCTTGTGGCGGCGCTCAGGGTGCTTTATCTTGAAAAGCTAAAGCCCCTAATTTCGAAGGGGCTTTGCGGTGCCATTTATACGCAGGTTTCCGACGTGGAGGAGGAGATCAACGGTTTTGTGACCTATGACCGCGCGGTAAGGAAGGTGCCCACCGCCGCCATGCGCGAGATCAACGATGAAATTGCCGCCGAGGCGGCTCTTGTCAAATAAAAGGGAGGTCTTATGCAATATTATAACGATTCCCGTGCGGCGGGGGATTGCTACACGCAGCTGCGTCCCTTTTTGCTTGAGGGCGAGCAGGTGCTGTGGTCGGGCAGACCGTACGCCACGGTAAAATATCTACCCTCTCCCCTTGGGGTACTGTTTTCCCTCTTCTTTTTCGGCTTTTCGATCTTTTGGACGGCAAGTGCCTTTACCGCGAGTGTGTTTTTTGCCTTATTCGGCTTACCCTTTATGGTGATTGGTGCTGTCTTGGTTTATACGACGTTCTTTGGCACAAAAAAACGGTTGCGCCGCACCGTGTATGCCGTTACCGACCGCCGCGCGATGATTCTGCAGCAAACGCGCAAGGGCACAGTATGCAACGAATATCTTCTTGCCACGCTGATGCAGATCTCCCTCGGGGAGGAGCGCGGCACAAGTGGAAACATTTTCTTCAACACGGCTCCCATGCACTCCAAGCATATTTCTGTGGCGCATGTATCGGGCGTGCCCTTTCAGCCCAATCTCGATATGGGATTTCTGATGATTGATAACGTACGCAGCGTGTACCTTCTGATACAGGAGCAAATGGGGCGTATGTAAAAAAGAAAGCGGTTGCCATAGCTGTGTAGTGCCCGTACGGGCACTACACAGCTATGATCGCCTACGGCGAGCTTAGGTTATGATTGGCTACGCCAAGTTATGATGTGCCTTCGGCACAGTTTGAAGTAACAAGGCGATCATATCATAATGTTTGCGAAGCAAACTCATAACGGTGCGCGTAAGCGAGCCTTATCACTCATAACTAAAAATAGCTTCTGTGACACAGAAGCAGTGCTTACAAAGAAAAGGGGCTGTCTCACTAAGATAGCCTAAAAAAAAGAAAAAGCGGATGCTTTTT
>CAZOWH010000147.1:0-5040 GCA_964583425.1 uncultured Lachnospiraceae bacterium | reverse complement strand
GATGCCTTTTGGTCGGTTGTAAAATCCTGTATCGAATAACCCCGCCCCGTGGCAGAGCTTCTGCCACGGGGCTTTCTATGATTACAGCGCATGACAACAATAACGGCAGGTGCCGCAAGCTGCAAAATTCCCCTGTGCCGCATGTGCAGCACAGGGGAATTTCTATCGTTTTGGCAAGAGTGACAAGTGCCTAACGTGCCAAAAAGCAAAACTTTAGGGCGGGTTCAGTTTATTCACTTTTGCCTACTCTTATTTACCGACACAAAAATGCGAAAAGATATCTGCGACAATATCCTCGCCAACGGCTCTGCCATCGACCTCACCGACGGCAGACATGGCAAGCTCTGCCTCCACACAGGAGGCATCGAGCGGGATACCCGCATCAAGCGCCGCCACCGCGGCATTCAGTGCCTCCACGGCACGGGCAAGCGCTGCGTATTGGCGCGCATTTGCCACAATGGCATCATGCGAAAGATCTATTTCGGCGGTGGCATACAGTGTCTCCACGCACCCCCGCAGGGCAGAAATCTCACCCGTTGCGGCACTAACCGTTACAATGTGCGCAAAATCCGCAAGAAACTCCTTGGGAAAGCGGCAGGTCTTATCCTGCTTGTTAAGCACAACCACAACGGTACCGCGCACCGCCTTTAAACGCGCAAGAAGCTCCTTGGCATCTGCATCGGGTGCACGGCTACCGTCAAGCACCGCAAAAACCAGCTCTGCGCGGTCAATGGCAGCATCGGCGCGCTGCACGCCGATCTGTTCAACTGTATCAGTGGTTTCGCGTAGCCCCGCAGTATCGGAAAGGCGCAACGTAACATTGCCAAGCGATACTGTTTCGCTGATAATATCGCGTGTGGTGCCCGCCACATCGGTCACAATTGCGGCATCATAGCCAACAAGTGCATTATAAAGTGTGGATTTGCCCGCATTAACGGGACCGCAAATAACAGTCTCGATCCCCTCGCTGACGGCTCTGCCCGCCCGCCAAGTATCGGCAAGGCGTTGTGTTTTTTCCTTGACCTCAAGAAGCGCAGTGCGCAGCTCCTCTGCCGTCATGCTATTCAGATCCTCATCGGGAAAATCCACCTTGGCATAAATATCCGAAAGAATAGCGGAAAGGCGCTCGTAGATCTCGCGTGTGGCATCGGCAAGCTTCCCCTCCATACCGCCGCGCGCCAATGCCATTTGCCCGCGCGTGCCTGCATCCAGCAACGCCCCCAGCGACTCAACTGCCGAAAGCCCCATTTTTCCGTTCATCATGGCACGGGCGGTAAACTCGCCTGCCTCGGCAGGGCGCGCGCCTGCCGCCAGCACGGCACCGAGCACAGTCTCGGTCAACAATATGCCGCCGTGGCAGGAAATTTCCGCCACATCCTCGCCCGTAAAGGAGGCGGGGGCGGCAAAAAAGGTGACAAGCCCCTCGTCAAGCACCTCGCCCGCGGGTGTGGTGATCTTTCCAAAGCAGGCGCGGCGCGGTGCCTCCCACGGTGCCCTACCATTTGGTACAAATACCCTTTTTAAAACAGCAATGGCATCGCCACCCGACACGCGGATCACGGCAATGCCGCCCTTGCCGCGTGGGGTAGAGACGGCGGCTATCGTATCATACACTTTCATAAAAACCACAACACGGTGCGGGGTTTGCCTTGCGGCAGTGCCCCGCACCGTGCCCTTTTTACATTAAATTAAAATTCTGCAAATTCGTCAAAATCGCGGTTTGCGCTGGTGGTGGCGGTTGCCTCGGTATCGAGATACATCACGACCTTGCGGTTGTTCTCACTGCCGATGGAGTTGGTGGAAACACCCTCAATGTTCTGCACCTCGGAGTGGATGATGCGGCGCTCGTAGGGGTTCATAGGCTCAAGCATCACGCTCTTCTTGTAGCGCAGCACCTGCTCTGCCTTTCTGCGTGCCAGTGCGCGCAGAGTCTCCTCACGCTTTGCGCGATAGTTCTCAACATCAACGGTAATACGGCAGAAATCGCGCTTCTCGCCCGCAACCTTTTTGTTTGCGGCAAGATTGGCAAGATACTGCAGGGAGTCGAGCGTATCGCCGTGGTGACCGATCAGTGCACCTGCACCCTCGCCCTCCACGCGGATGAGCTTGTTCTCGTCCTTGGGGTCACCCTCCTGCAGGGTAACGGTGGCATCAAGACCCATGCCGCTAACCAGCGTGCGGATGAACTCAACAGCGGCATCAACACCCTTCGCGCGGTAGGTAGCGGTAATCTTTGCGGGCACTGCGCCAAAACCGAGAAATCCCTTTTTCGGCTCCTCAACAACGGTATAGGTGATCGCCTCGGCACAGGGAGCGCCAAGCGCGGCAACCGCCTTTAAAACAGCCTCTTCAATGGTTTTGGCTGTAACTGTAATTTCCTTTTTCATTGCTTTATCCTCACTTTTTATTGTCATCGCGCTTGCGATCCTCTTTGAGATTGGGCACATCAAACACTTTTTTCTCTTCTGCCGGCTTGCTTTCCTCCGGCTTCTTTTGTACGGGCTCCTCTACCTTGTCGGGTACGGGGGGCGGCAGGGGCTCATCATCCTCATCGATATAATGGAGAGACCTTACCTTTTGTCCGTCGGCGCGCACGCGCTCGCCTGCGGGTCTCTTTTCCTGCTTGTTTTTGCCCTTCAGCGCCTTTTCGGCTGCCTTATAATCCTCCTCAGTAAAGACGGGGATCGGCATTGCCTTACTTATGATAAACTGCTTAATGGTGGAGAGCACGCTCTTGAAGATCCAGTAAATACCGACAGCAGCAGGCACGACAAACGCGATATACACGCTCATCAGGGGCATGGTGATATCCATCATATTGTTGGAGCAGCCCGTTTGTGCATCCTGTACGGCAGGCTGGTAGGAGAACTTGCGGTTCAGCTTCATGCTGAGGAAGTAGAAAACAAAGGTGAGGATCGGCACAAGTACCAAAATACTTTTAAACGTGGGGATCGCACCCATGTTGATGCCAAACAGACTAAAATCGGGCATAGTAACATTGGATGTGAGTGCATTATAGCAATCGGTGGCGTTGGAGAAGTAGGAGAAGCTCTTCAGCCCATCAATATTGCTGCCCGCCTGAGAGAGCAGCTCGATGGTGCCCTTGCCTGTGCCGATCTCAAGGCCGAGACCGCCCGCTGCCTTTGCGGTAGTGCAATAGGTGGTAAGCGCGGTAGAAAGCGAAGCGGCTTTACCGAGCACATAGCGCAAGGGATCGATCACGATCTGGTAAAGCGCCAGAATGATGGGCAACTGAATGAACATAGGCAGGCAGCCGCTCATGGGGTTGAAGCCCTCATCCTGATACATTTTCTGTATTTCCTGCGTCATTTTTTGCTGCGTAGCCTGATCGGTACGACCCTTGTATTTGTTGCGGATCGCCATTTCCTTGGGGCGCATTTTTGCCTGCTTGATCGAGTTCTTTTGCTGCTTGATGCCAAAGGGTAGCATGATGATCTCCACCACAATGGCAAAGAGGAACAGACCAAACACATACTTGCCGCCGGTGATCTTGGTCAGCAGCTGCAAAAATTTACCGATCCAGATGAGAATGGTATCAATGGGACCGTTGTCTGCCTCAAGCGATACTGTTTCACTCATACGAGTGACGATCTCTTTTACATTATCCTCTGTCAGCGTTGCCTTCAGCTCCTCAAAGTGGGTAATGGAGGCATCGGAGGAGGGCTTTACCTTTTCAAGTGCGGCGTATGCACCCTCCATGCTGACAGTACCAAGGTCAGGGGCATCGGCATTTTTGTCAAAGCCCTCCGCTGCCATGTTGTAGCCGCGCGAGGCAGCAACAAACATCTCACGCGCCTCTGCACTCATCGGCACAATGCGCGAAAAATAGGTTACCGCATCGGTATCGGCAGCAGTCCAAGAGGAGTCAAACGTACTCTCACTGTTACCGGCACAGCCTGTAAGCGAGACCATCATGACAGCCGTCAGCAGTAACGCAAGCACCAATGAGAGGGCTCTCACAATTCTTTTCTTTTTCATAGATTTTTTTCCTTTCCATGGATGGAAGTGCTCGTGGGAGGTTCCTCCCTCACTTCACAATCGGACGCGATCGCTTCGGTGCCTTCCTGCCCGTGGCACCCGCTGCCGTCCTCACAGCACTCATCGGGGTATGGGATCTCGCGCGAGCCCTTGTAGCGAAAGCCCGTTTCGGGCACGGGGTCGTAGCCCCCCGCACAATACGGGTTGCAGCGCAATATGCGCCATACGGTCAATATCAGCCCCACAAAAAAGCCACGCTTTTCAAACGCCTCGATCGCATACGCCGAGCACGAGGGTGTAAAGCGACAACATGCCTTACCCTTGAGGGGAGATAAAAATTTTCTGTAAAAGCGCACCAACCAAATACAAAGATATTTCATGATACTCCATCGGCAAGCATGCCGAGCGTGCGAAACGCCCGCAGCATATCCTTGGTCACATCACCCGCTTTTTTGCCGCGGATCTCATCTCTTGCGGCAAGCACGACAAGGTAACCTGCCTTCAGCCCGTGCTCGGTCTTAACCGCGCGGTATGCCTCACGCAAAAGTCGCTTGGCGCGGTTTCGTACCACCGCACTGCCGAGCTTTTTGCCCACCGATAATCCCACGCGGTTAAAATACCGCTTTTCGGGATTGGCAAGCATTAAGCGCTTGGCGGCATAATCGCGCAGCACATAAACCGCTACCGTTTTGCCGACAAACCGCTCGCCGCGGCGAAATGCCTTGTTATAAAGGTGATGCTCTTTAATGGCGTAATTCTTCATGGTGCACTGCCCCTTTTACACTTCCGTTAAGATAAAACCGAAAATATGGTTAAACCGAAAAAAATTGCGCACAAACGAAAAATCCCGATGCCTGTGACATGGTCGCCGCAGACATCGGTCGTTTTCTATGTGGCGCGGGACTTAATAAGTCAGTCTCTTTCTGCCTTTTGCACGTCTTCTCTTCAGAACGTTTCTGCCGTCCGCAGTTCTCATTCTCTTTCTGAAACCGTGCTCTTTCTTTCTCTGACGCTTTTTGGGTTGGTAAGTTCTGAGCATCG
>CAZOWH010000146.1:0-5070 GCA_964583425.1 uncultured Lachnospiraceae bacterium | reverse complement strand
GCGCGCCTGGTTTGGGACCAGGATGTCGCAGGTTCAAATCCTGTCATTCCGACCAGGAGGCGTAGCTCAGTTGGTTAGAGCGCACGGTTCACATCCGTGAGGTCAAGGGTTCGAGCCCCCTCGTCTCCACCATAAGAAAAGGACACCGCTTTTGCGGTGTCCTTTTCTTATGGTGCGCGGCTTCGGGGTGCGAGAAGCCATGTGGAAGATTTACGCCAAATGATTGCTTTAGAAGCTCTATGGCAAATCTTCAAGACAACGCGCTTGCGCGTTGGTGGGTTCAGAGTCCCTCGAAAAAAGCCCCATCAATGGGGCTTTTTTCGGCTTTTTAACCACAGTTTATCGAAAGTTGGCGGTGTTTAGCCGTAGAGGTATTCTGCTTTTTCGGGCGCCATCGCCCGAAAAGAGCAAGTCCCCCTACACAGCCTTCATGCATATCACTATTTTTCTTGATCCGGAATATAGATCAAAATGTCCTCTACCTTGCAGCCAAGTATTGTGCACAAATCATTCAGTGTAACCGTGCTAATAGGCTTGTTGTGCTTGAGACGGTCCAATAGGCTTCTACTGATGCTGTATTGATTGATCAGCTTATAGGTGCTGACGCCCTTTTCCCTTAACGTATTATAAAACGGTTCGTATGAGATCATGATTTCAACCTCCCCGAGCAATTTTATTATAAATTCTGCTCTATGTATTGACAATTGTCGATAAATAGAGTATAATGAATTATGCTCATTTTATAGAGTATAATTCATTTGTAAAAGAAAGGGGATCTCCTATGCAAGATCACAAGACAGTTCGTTTTCTACTTACCTTTTTCCTTGGTTGGATCGGCAGCTTGATCATCAATCACACCTCCTTGAAGCCTGAGGGTTATACCTCCAGAACACTGGCATATTTGTTGCTGGGGTGTATCACGTTTGGCATCTACGGTTTAGTTGCCTCGATCTGCAACCTGACCTTTGATCCCGCAAAAGAAAAAAATATCGGCTACTACAAGAGTTGATAAATAAAGAGCACCTGATACCGGTGCTCTTTATTTTTGCTTGTATATAGTATGGTGGAGCTTTTGCTTTACCATGCACCGCCTTGGTACGGATTTTTGATATTCCAATCTTTTTAATTAATTTTCCATTTTTATAATTAATTTTTTCTATTTTGAATTTTTGACATTTGTTTAATTTTCCAAATATTACAAAACCGACACGCCGATCAGCGCCGCGCACAATCAAAACAACCAACCTTCCGCATTGAGCTTTGACAATCGCTCGCGGAAGAAAATGAGGAGGTAATCCCACTGAAACAAAAACGCGCCTGCTTATCAAAGGTATACACATCGTAACACTCACCGAGCGCTTTCGAAGGGCATATGGCACCTCTATTATGGCGTATGCTGCCGAAGCACGCATGCATCGGGCAACCGAATTGCTGAAAAACTCCTCATTATCCGTGGGAACTGTAGCGGAAAAGTGCGGCTTTGAAAATATAGAGCATTTTTCAAAGGTATTTAAGAAAGCCTACGGTCTCTCACCCGCGCATTGGCGCAAGAAACAGTAAAAGCAGCCCGATGGCGGCGTTTTGCCGCCATCGGGCTGCTTTCGGTTTGTTGGAGTTATACGCGTTTTCTTTTGAGGCAGATCACAAGGTATGCCGCCATCAGCACCGCCACGGTCGTACCGAGCACTGCGTACATTGCGCCTATCGGCACCTTGTCGCCAAAGAAGTAAATATTGCAATCAACCGTATCGCGCATGGCTTCTATGACCTCGGTGGGGAAGCCCAGATCGGCACATTCCCCAAACACGCCACGCATGGTATGATTACGTAAAAGCGAGGTGCCGTAGGTGCCGGGAAAAAAGGAGATCACCTTTTGCAATCCCTCGGAAAATTGCGAGATCGGCATATAGGCACCGCAAATGAAGCCATAGCCCGCACTGACAATGGCACCCACCGCCGAGATCTGCCCCTGCGTGGTGAGGAAATGGTGAATGAGTGAGGAGAGCGCAGTGCCGAAGAGCACCAGCAGCAACACATCACAAAGGATCAGCAAAATATCGGTAAAGGACAGATACCAGCCGACGATGGCAACATAAACAAGACAAACCGCCGTTGCGGTAAGACAAACGATCAGCGTTGCAAATACAGTTGAAATATAGTAAGCAAATGCAGGGAGCGTGCGCGAAACCGGCGAGACCAGCATATCGTCACGTCCGCCCGTGATCTTATCCTGTACCATTAAAAAATTGGAGCAAAACGCCACCGTGATACAGGTAACGGCAAGCAAGGAGGAAAAAAGCTGACAGGCAACCAGTCCGTCAATGAGACTCGCCTCTACCTCCAAAAACGATGGCAGGCTTGCGGTAAAGCTATCACGATAGACCTTGGCAAGAAAGGTGGCATAGAGCACAAGCAATATCATGGGTGTGATCAGAGAGGTAAAGAACATGCCCTTATCCTTAAAAAAGAGCTTGGTGTTACGTCGCACCAAAATCCACAGCGTTTTCATTCCGCATCACCTCCCGCAAGGTGCTTGCCCGTGGCTGCAAGAAACACATCGTCCATCTTACCCTTGGTGATCTCATAATCACGAAAGATCTCGGGGTGCGCCAAAATCATGGCAGTAGCGGCGGCGGTGCTCTGCACCGCCACGCGGTAAGCATCGCGCAGCGGCTCTACCCTGTCACCAAGCAGGCGCGCCTCCTGCTCGCTGACGCCATAAAGTGTGATAAAATCGCCCGCGTATGCATTTTTTAGTGACAACGGTGTGCCCTCTGCGGCAATTTTGCCGCGATCGAGGATCACTACAAAATCGGCATCGGCTGCCTCCTCCATATAATGGGTGGTGAGAAAGACCGTCATTTTTTCACGGCGGCGCAGGTCCTCTATGACCTGCCACAGGAGCTTTCTTGTTTGCGGATCAAGCCCCGTTGTCGGCTCATCGAGAATAAGGATGCGCGGACGGTGCAGCAGCGCACGTGCAATGTCGATCCTGCGGCGCTGACCGCCCGAAAGCTTTCCCACAGGGCGAGATAGCAGCTCGGAAAAATCAAGCAATGCGGCAAGCTCCTGCAGTCTTTTTTCAAAATCGCACCCCGTTATGCCGTATAATGCGGCACGGGCAGAAAGATTATCACGCACCGATAGCGGCTTATCGAGCACCGAATTTTGAAACACGATACCAAGCTCGCGCCCAATGACGGCGGGCTCACGGTCAATATCGGTCCCGCAGATCTCCACCCTGCCCGCATCCTTGTGAAGCAACCCGCACATGATGGATATGGTGGTGCTTTTCCCCGCTCCGTTTACGCCAAGGAAGGCAAAAAGCTCGCCCTCCTTCACGCGAAAGCTGAGGTCCTGCACCGCCTTCACCGCACCAAAGGCTTTGGAAAGATGTGTGATCTCTATCACATTGTCCATAGTCTACTCCCTCCAAATCCAAAGCATTATTTTTTAAATCTTCCGAAAACCTCGCTCACCTTGGAAAAGCTTGCAAAGGTATCGGGATATTTTTTGATGATGCGCATCATTTTGCCGATCTGGCGCTTGCGAATAATGCAGATCAGCATATGCTTTTCGGTGTGAGAATACATGCCAACAGCCCCCACCTCAGTCACACCGTGCCCCAAGGTCTCGATCAGCTCCTTCGCCAGCTCCTCGGGGGTCTCGGTAATGATCTCAAATTTGTAGCCGTTGTGCATACCCGCAAGCAAATTATCGACCACAACGTTAGCGATAAACAGGTTAATGAGCGTACAGATCACGGGCGTGATCTGCATACCGTACACGAAAAAGGCAATGGCAACCACGCTGCCGTCAAGATAAAAGGAAAGGTGCGCTATGTTAGTTTCGGGCTTCCAGTGCTTGATGAGCGCCGAGATGGCATACGTGCCACCGCTGGCACCGAAGCGGCGCAGCATCAACGAAAAGCCGATACCCGATATCACGCCTGTGGCAATGCAGGCAAACGAGATCTCAAAATCCTCGCCCGCGGTTGCTGCCGCATACGGTGTCATGCCGATGCGCTCAAACAGCTCCACCCCAAGCGACTGCACGACCATGTAAAGCATCAGCATGCTGCCAAGCTTGCGGTTTACAAACACCGTTACCAGCGCAAATATGGGAAGATTGAACGCCAGCATTAAAAATGCCCACTTGACACGGTAGCCGAGCAAATGATATGTAATGGTGGCAAGACCCCCGACGCCGCCGGGTGCAAAGCCGTTGCTGTTCTGAAAAACATAATACGCAAACGCCACGATCATACCTGCACACACAGCACAAAGGATATCCATGCTCCATTGCCGCGCGGCTTGCTTTACGCTTCCTTTCATTGCTTGAGACCTCACTTTATACAATATCGATGTCATTATAGCACAGCGAAAATGGGTTGTCAATCATCATTTTTGCCTGACATATGCCGTTTTTTATACGCAATGTGTCTAATTTCGCCTTGACATACTGTTTTGGGCTATGCTACAATTAATTGTAGTCCTTTATCGCATTTTTACATACGGAGGAGATAAAATGGCAAACAAAAAAATTTCCGCAATTCTGATCGGTGCGGGCGGCCGCGGCAAGGTCTACACCGACGATATGGCAAAATATCCCGACCTTTACGAGGTTGTCGGCGTTGCAGAGCCCATTGACGCACGCCGTGAATACATTGCTAAAAAGCATAACATTTCCGGAGATCGCGTTTTTCACGATTGGCGCGAGCTGATGGCGCTGCCCAAGATTGCCGATGCCTGCATCATCTGCACGATGGATCAGGACCACACCGAGCCGACCATTGCCGCCATTGATAAGGGCTATGAGATCCTGCTCGAAAAGCCTGCCGCAGCCAACCCCGAGGATTGCATGCTGCTTGCCAACTACGCCGAGGAAAAGGGCGTAAACGTGCTGGTTTGCCACGTCTTGCGCTACACCCCCTTCTTTACCACGCTGAAAAATCTCATTGACGAGGGCTATGTCGGCCGCGTCATGCAGATCCGCCACACCGAGGATGTAGGTCATCTGCACCAAAGCCACAGCTTTGTGCGCGGCAACTGGGGCAACAGTGAGCGCTCC
>CAZOWH010000145.1:0-5102 GCA_964583425.1 uncultured Lachnospiraceae bacterium | reverse complement strand
TGATCTCTTCAACAATAGCAGTAATCTTTTCGATAGCCATTTTACATAACCTCCTGAAAATGGAATTTTAAAATTTTGCGTGATAGCGTCACGCGGCGGTCGTTGCCTTTACGCGGCAACGGGCGTTTTTTGCATGTGCTGCATTATTCTGCGGCAGGAGCTTCTCCCTGTTTGTCCGCGATAGCCTGCAGGGCGTATGCGAGGCCGTAAAGAGGGGACTGGATGCTGCCGAGGAACTTGGCAATAAGAGTTTCTTTGCTGGGGATCTCTGCAAGCTCGTTGACAGTCTTTTCATCGATAACGGCACCGTCAAGGTAGCCGGCAAGGATCTTAAAGCTTTCTACCTTCTCGGCATACTTCTTCAAAACCTTTGCGGGTGCAACTGCGTCGTTTTCGCTGATAGCGATAGCGGTCATACCGTTGAGGTACTGCTTCATATCGCTGTAACCGACCTCTTCACAAGCGCGGCCCGTGAGGGAGTTCTTTACAACCATGTACTTCACGCCTGCTTCACGCAGAGCTTTACGCATGGCGGTATCATCCTCAACGGTGATGCCCTGGTAGTTTACAAGTACACCGGAAACCGAGTTCTTGATCTTTTCTGCCAGTTCGGCAACAGCCTGCTGCTTTTTCTCGAGAATAATTTTGCTGGGCATTCTTTTTTCACCTCCCGATTGTGATTGGATATAAAAAAATCTTTCTCCCGCGAAGGCACAAAGACACTCCGGCACGAAGAAAGATACACTAACATATAAAAAGTGGATCGTCCTCGGCAGGAGAGTAACACGAATGTTACCTTTACGGGAACCTGCTGTCTTTGGATAACGGTGGCATTATAGCATAAACAAAAAGCTTTGTCAAGGGGTTTTTGAAAAAAACAATAAGATTATTTGAAATTATTTGTAAAAGGGTGTGGCGCTTACTTGCTTTGATAATATTCCTCAAAAAGATCGTTTGGAGTACATTCTAAGATATCGCATATATTTTTCAAATTTTCAAATTTGATGCCGTTTGTCTTATTGTTTACAATTTTATTGAAATTCTGATAGCTCAGCCCCAGTTGGATATAAAGCCAATACTTTGTTTTATTCTTTTCCTTCAAAATCTCCAAGATACGTAAACGCATAGTTTACCTCCAAATATATCATGCCTACATTATATATTGGATTTTCTCTTGACAAATAGACATATACATTATATAATGTATACATGATATACGGAAAATAACAGGGTTAAACGTTATATCAACATAATTTTTAAGGAGGGGACTTTTATGTTCAAAAAAATTTTGTGCCTTGCATTGGCATTGCTTTGCCTTTCGGGCGTTCTTGTGTCGTGTGGAGACGGCACGCAAAATCCCAATTGTGCACATGCTTGGGGTGAGTGGAGGGGAGTGCCTCTAGCCACTTGTAGCGAGGTGCGCCAATGCAGCACCTGCGGTGCATCCGAAACTCGTGCTGTACCGGACGGAGCACATGCTTATGAAGGTGATAAATGCGTAGCATGTGGTCATCTCAAGGATGCGGATGACTTGTCAGAGGCGTTGGATTTTGGCGGCGAGAGGATTACCGTGCTGGGATGGAATGATACGAATAAACGAGCAGAATTTGCGCAAACAGAACCAAGTGATGATAATCGTTTAGATGCCATCTATATAAGAAATCAGGTAATCGAGGAACGGCTCAATGTAACTCTGTCATTTCAATGCTATGACGGTGGAGAAAGTGCTATTGAGGATTTTGTTTCACGCATTGCGATAGCCTTTGACGCAGAGGTACATGATTTTGATCTCATTGCTTCTTACTCTCGCGTACAAGGGCTGTTGGTGAGGAATGGATTGGTAGAGGACCTTGCGGCCATTGAGGATAGTTATATTGATCTTGAAAAGCCTTGGTGGCCCGCTGGCATTTCTGACAGCTTTAAGATCGGCAACTCTTTGTATTTTGTCACCGGCGATATATCCATGACCATGATCGATAATCTTCATTGTATATATTTTAATAAGCAGCGGGTCAATCACACTTACAGCGCGGAGGCTGAGGCGTATTTTGCCTCCAACCCACATACAAGCACGCCGCTCGGAGAAGATACGGCGACAAATTGGCTTTATGAGATGGTATATCAAGGAAATTGGACCTTAGATCAGCTTATTGCACTGTCGGGTGTGGGCAATGAGGAACGCGGTACCTATGGGCTTTCTGCTTCTCGTGAGCGGATGAGCGCCTTGTATACCGCTTCGAAACTGCATATGATGGAATGTGATGAAAATAATTTTTTGCGGCTTTCTGCTGATTGGACAAGTGATAAGGCCGGTGCTTTGGTGAGCAAGCTTGGTGTATTGTTTCAAGCGAGTTCCTTCCACACTGATGATACGACGGCCTACACGCCAACCGATCTGTTTACCTCGGGACGTAGCTGTTTCCTGTTGGATACGTTATCTGCTTCTCCTGAGTCACGCTTTACCTATAGCGTCTTACCGTTGCCGAAATATGATGCTTCTCAGCAAAATTATCACACCGCGGTCGCTTCGCAGTATTCGGTGTTTTCGATCTTTCGTGGGGCAGATGATCGAGGAGACCGGTCGGACACGCTATCCATGCTCACTGCAGTACTTGAGTGCTGGGCGAGCGAAGCGTATCGAAGAACCACGCCTGAGATTCTTGATGCGTGTATGCAACTCAAGTTGTACTTTAGAGAGCCCGCTCTTGAAATGCCCGAGAAGGATATGTGTGAGATAATTTGCAGCAGTGTAGCATTGGATGTCGGCGGTATGCTCGGCTATGTGATAGCCGAGCGTGCTTGGGAGTATGAGATGTTTTCGATGGATCAAGTGATAATAGATGCAGCTGCAAGCGGAACAGAGTGGCCTGTGGAATACCAAAAATATTTAAATGCTCTGACCGAGAATTTGACCGTGTTTTTAGAAGAAATAAAATAATGCAAGCAAAAAAGCGACCTGCAGGTCGCTTTTTTGCTTGCGTGGGTAATGCACCGTTTGCATAATAGCTATTGTTTGTTGTTTCTTAACACCCGCTCGGCGGCGCGTAGCAAGCGCTCGCGGAGCCAATCGGGCTTGACGATGGAGATGTCCGCCTCGGCGGCGAAGATCACGCCAAGGAACATTTCCACGCTGTGAAATTCGCAAATGTAGTTGCCGCGGCTCTCCTCCCCCACAATAAACTGCTGTAGCTCGAGGCGGGTAAGCTTATCGGGGATCGTCACCACGGCTGAGTAGGGGATCTGCATTTGCAGGATCTCGCGCTTGGCGGTATATGTATCGGTACCTGTTACGGCATCTACATAATCGATCTCGCTTTCACTTGCCGTATAGGTGGGCAGGGAATATTCTGCGGTATAGTAAAAGCCGCGGTGCTCGGCATTGTAGGCAAGCGGCGCGCCGAGCGTGTTTTTCAGATACTCCACATCACGCTGCGCTTGGCGATGGGAAATACCAAATCGCTCGGAAAGGCGGCTGGCATTGGGATAACGCATATCGGCAATGCGCTTATGGAGCCATTGTATGCGGTTGTTGGCACTCATTTGGCGGGTGCTTCTCCTTTCACTTGGGGTGTGGGTAGCCGCACGGGAATCGAACACACAAGGTCTGAAAGGATATCTTTTTCGCAATATTTCGCCGAATTTTTTCTTAAATACTGTATATTCTTCAAAAAATTCGACTCATCTTGCAAAAAATCTATTCCTTTCAGACTGCAAAGCATCCTACGGCAAATAAATTTTCGATGGATTTTGCTGTGGCAAGGCGCAGACAAGTGCGGACTTTTCAAGACTTGACGCGTCAAAAGACGCGAAAATTTATTGCCGCGGGACTTATGGGCTTGGTTCCTATGCGGCTACACGGCAGTCTGCTGCGCCGCGCGCACCGATATAGATGGCAGCGGCAATGAGTAACAGGTCCTGTGCAAGATAGGTGGGAGCGGTGTAGATGCCCGCGAGGTACGCCACAAGATCGGAAAATCCGACCGTGACCGATAAAAGGAATGCAAGCGCTGTGCACGCAGTAAGTGCACGGGGCAGGGGAATGCCCGCCGTGGCACGCAACTCGTACAAAAGATAGAGCATGATGGCAAGGAGTGCCACATGCGGGTCGGTTTTGTGCGGCGCGTTCATGGGGGTTGCGACATCAAAATAGGAGAAGGAGATCAGGCAAGCGAGTGCTACAATGGTGAGGCATCCCAATACGGCAGTGGTGGCGACGCCGATCTTGTGGGGAGTTGCTTGCAGAATGAAGTAAACGGTGGCGGCAAGAAGCGAAAGCAGACCAAGGAGCCGCAGGAAGGGCGAGAGCAGCTCGCTTGTTTGCATGCATGCGGCGATGAAGTTGAGAAAACAGAGTAAAGCGCACAGACCCGCGCCGCAAGTGCTGTGCAGCGTCCGCTTGGCACGCTCCTGCGGCACGCGATTTTTTAGGGCAAGCAGGGGAAAGAGGATGCAGGCAAGGAGGCAGGCGGCTGTGAAGATCTGATAGCAGAGGGGGAGCGCTGCACCTGCTTTGAAGTAGCCGGTTGTGCGGTCAAAGGCGAGCGTGAGGGAGAGCGCGCGTAATACGGTGGCGATCAGGGTCGCGATCGCGGTGCCAAGATAAAAAACGCGCTGTGTGCGGATGGTATCTTGCATTTTATGAGGCTCCTTTTATCGGACACAAAATTTTTGAGTTGGATGTATATTCTTATTTAGTATAGCAATAAAATGTGAACAAATTGTATCAAAAAAGGTGCGTCGGAAAATATTTCTTACAATATCAAATATATTTGAGGGAGCACACAAAAAAGCTCTATGGGAAGGCATGCGTTGTGCTGAGACGTTGTGGAGGCATTGAAAAATGCATTAAATTTGGGGATTTTTTGCAAAAAATGCTTGCTGCGAGGAATTTTGGAACACAAGATATAGTGCCTTGGGCATAAAAGTGCTCAAAATAGCGTTTCCTTTGTGCATATTGCATGTTTTTAGGCTATTTTTTTTATTAAGTTCTACATTTCAAACAAAAGAAAAGTGTTGCAATTTCGTTGCAAATATGGTAAAATGTACGGGTCTGATATGCGATGAAGCGAGAGGTTGCCGCGTAAGCGGGTAAATTTTCGCAG
>CAZOWH010000144.1:0-5184 GCA_964583425.1 uncultured Lachnospiraceae bacterium | reverse complement strand
TTTGGCGCAAATTCAGAAGGACCTATGCAGATACTTAAAAAACAAAAAAGCCCCGTTCGGGGCTTTTTTGTTTTATACGTTGTTGGGCGATACGGTCGCGCCCCAGTTGGGAACGCTGGGGATCATATCATCCGCGGCGGCACCCTTTCCGTTGTAGGGCAGCAGTGCTTCTTCGAGCTCCGGGATGGTGGATTCCTTGCCCGCAAGATACGCGGCAAGGCGATCGCGGCAAGCGGCAAGACGGTACAGAAGACCGCCAAGGCGCAGATCGGAAACGTCAAAGCCGTGCGGCTTGTTTTCGGCAAACCACAGGGCGCGGAACGCCTTGGCAAATGCCTCAACGGCGGCAATGGCAGCGTTATAATCCTCGGCTACTGCCGAAAGGGCTTCGCGGTCGCCGCTTTGGTAGGCGGCGCGGGTGCGCACGCCAAGGTCGTGCTTTGTGGCAAGCGCGCGGCAAAGCGCGGCAGAGCTTTCAAAAATATATGCGTATTGGCTGTTTTTTGCGGCGGAGGCAAGCTTTTCTGCCACTGCCTCGTAGTCTGCCCGGTAGCTCTTTTTGACCGAGGGGTCGATAAAGCCAAGAAACGGGTCGCTGTAAAGCAGGTAGGTGTGCTGATATACGCCGTCGCGCCTTACCTTGCCAAAGTCAACGGGAAGGTCAAGCAGCATCATGGCGTCAAAATCCTCGCCCGTGATCTCCTTAAATTCCTTTTTAATGACTTCCATATCCGAAACACCGTCATACATGCGGCGTATCGCGTAAAGGGAGGGAAGCACCGCATAAAAGGAGCAAAGCTTACCGTTGTCGCCCCACATGGTCAGCAGTATGTTATCTACGTTACGTTCCTTGCAGGATGCCATGGCAAGCGCCATGGTCTTGATCGACCAAGCGTTGTTTGCGGCAAAGCCCGACCATGTCCAAGCACCGCCGCCAAACCAGGTCTTACCGGGGAATTTTTGATGCATGTCAAGCATGGCATCGTAAACCTCCTTGTCATCGGAGTAGTAATCCCAGTATACCTGCTCCACACCCTCGGGGCAGGCGGCAACCACCTCATCGGTAATGAGGCTGCGATCGGTTGAATAATAGGTGCCGTGGTTGGCAAGGCGGAAAAACATATCCGACCACATAATGGGCTTGAGGCCGTATTTCTTTGCCAGCGCTACCACGCGGTCAAGGTGGCGGCGAATGATGCTGAAGCGGTTTTCAAAGCCGTGCTTGTCGAGATATTTGCCAAGCCCCACCATGTGCGCCTCATCCATTCCGATGTGCACGATATCGGTGGTAAAGCACTCCTTCAGGCTCTTGAACATGTTTTCGATCAGCTCGTAGGTGCGCTCCTCGCCGACAAGCAGGATATTTGTGGTATCGTTGATTTCCGTATAGGTTTTCCACATAAATGCCCTCTCAAGGTGTGCCAACACCTGAATGCAGGGGATCAGCTCCACGCCGATAGAATCGCAGTATGCTACCATATCCTTCAGCTCAGCCTGCGAATATCTGCCGCGCAGATAGCCGAAATAGGGCTCACCCGGTACCTCATAGGTGTCCTCGGTGTAGAGCTGGATCATATTGTATCCCAGCTTTTTGATGGTTGCGGCAAATTTTTTTACCTCATCGGGCTTCATTACCGCGTTTCTTGACATATCGAGCATTACGCCAAATCTTTTTGCCATGATCGTTTCCTTTCTTGTCGGTCTGCTACCGATATTGTTTTTTGTTTTATTATACAAGATATTTGTGAGCGATGCAATAAAAATATTGCCCAAAAGCTACTTGAATTAGCAAAATATTGATATTGCAAGGCTTTTTAAAACTCCGAGGTGTACATAGCGTGGTCGCTTTCAAGCGCCTCGATCGAGGTGATCTCGGGCAGCGCGCTTTGCGGCGCCGCCACGGGCGTGGTTACGAAAAAGGTGGAGGTCTGCGCGGGGAGCGTGAGGCGCAGGTCGGTATACACCTCGCCGCGGTAGGAAATAAACTTTTCCGCGCGCGGGCGGATCTTGCCCGTATGCGGATCCCATTCATCCACATCGTGCGCGCCGCGCAGCAGCAGATGGTGGTTGTAGGTCACATCGGTGCCGTTGGTAAAGTAGTAGATATCGCCCTCATCGGTGCGCTTGTGAATGTGCTGGAACATGCCCCCGTCGGGGAAGGAGCGGTCAAGCCCCACGTTGTGAAATTCGGGGTAAATGGCGTTCAGCGCGCCGGTCCCCTCAAAGCGTGCCATGCCGGGCAGATATACGTCAAAGGGAATACCGAAGGAGTTGAGCGCGCGGTTCACCACCGAGCTTTTTGTCATGTGCGTGCCGTCCACGGTGGTGGCGTTGAAGTATAAGAACATTGCCTCACCGCCCGCTTCGTTTTGGTTGTGGCAGTAGCGTCGCATTACGCGCTTGCTGGTGGCATCCTCGCCAAAGATCTCGCGCGCAAGGCGTTTGACCTCCTCGTCGTTCTTACCCTCCTTGTCGTATTCAAACGCCATGGTGGGCAGCACGCCCGTGGCAAGGATCTTGCCTCCCTCGTCATAAAACTTTTTCAGCAGGCGCAGATTGGGCAGGCTGATCATTTCTGCGGCGGGCAACACCACCACACGGAAGGCTTCGTAATTTTTTTCGTTGTCAAGGTAGAGCACACCACCCTCGGTGCGGCACTGTGTGCGCATGGTCTTGGGATGCAAAACCGTTAGATCATGCCCCGCATAAAAGGTAATGGCGTTGATGAGGGTCATGTAATCCGAGGAGGTAGAGGTTTCGGGATACTCATAGCGCGTGGTGGGGGAAAAGTAAAGCGTTACCTTGCTGTGCAGGTCATAGATGGGGTAGAGCAGGGCGATATCCGCCACATGTCTGCCGCCGCGCAGCATGGTCTGCACGCGCGTGGCAAAATCGCAAAATTCGCTGTTTTCGGCAAGCTCGGCGGGGAGATGAAGCGCCGTATTGTTCACACCGCGCGCAAATGCGTTCATTGCATCCTTCAAAAGGTGCGTGGGGTCCTGCTTTCCGTATCCGCGAAAGAGCTCGCCGTTGACGCGCTCGATATCGAAATTGTAGGCAGTGCCCGCCGCGATCTTCACCGAGTTTGTGCCGTAAAGGTATGCCTTGTCAAAGAGTGCGCAGGGCGAGTAGAGATTGCATAGCATGGCGTCGCCCACGGTAAAGGAGCAGGCGGTCAGCTTGGGCTCGGAAAGGCAGCCAAAGGTGGTAAGCCCCACCTCGGTTGCAAAATCACTCAGCGCCTGAATGATGCCGTGTCGGATCATGGAGGCGCGCACCGACATCAGCATTGCCTTGTAATGCACGGTATCCTTGCCCGCGTAGCCGAAAAGCGCGGGGTAAAACGGTGCGGGGTCAAAGCCGAAGCGCTTGATAAACAAGGAGTTAAAGGAGCTATCCCAGTCGCGGCGGTTCTCGCCGTGAAAGCCAACGCCCGAATAGGCAAGCGTGGTGAGGGTGTTGCCAATGTAGGGGGCAAGCTCCTCTGCAAAAAGTCCAAACGCCATTTGTATGTAGCTGTAGGATGCCTCGTAGGAAAGGTAGTTGGCACGGCAGCAGTTAGGCTCCTCGCTTGCCAGATACTCGCGCACCACCCAGTTGCCGCGCGGCACCTCCCATTGTAGCTTTCCCTCGGTAATAAAGGGGCGCAGATCAATGATCTCGCCGTATGCCTCGGAGTAGGCAACAAGCGAGAGCAGCTCACCCTCGTGTAAGCGCCGTGAGAGCTGCTCCCCCTCACGGCAAATGTATTCCTTGCAGGTCAAAAGCTTGGCGTGCAAACGCGTTTCGCCAAGATCGTCCATCATGCCGATGACGAAATTTTCAAAGGAAAAATCAAGAAAAAAGCCGACCGAAAGCCCTGCCTCCTTGGCGGCGGCAAGCAGCACGCGGTAAATACCGCGCACGGCGTTGATGTCGTCAAGGTCACAAAGCTGTGTGTCCTCGGGCAGCTTGGGGATCACGGTGCTGAAGCCACCCGTAAGAGAGCGACGGACGGCATCCTTGATGCAGTCCTCCATGTCGGCGGCGTGCAGCGGCGGCAGATCAAAATAGTATATGGGGCGGTAGGTGTTATCAAGCGTTTCAAAATGCTTGCGCTTTTGCTCGTGTGCCATAAAAACCTCCACGGTAGCGTTTCTGTATTCAGTATACCATATTCTGCCCTTGATTTCCAGTGTTTTCAAAAATTTGTTTGGGTGGCGGATTTTATACTTTTGCAGGCACATTTCGATGTTGACAATCCCGTGGTGCTGTGCTACAATGAACACAGATATCAAATATAGAAAGGAAGCACACCATGATCATCGATTTTCACGCACACATTCTGCCCCGTTGTGACCACGGCTGTAACAGCTCTGCCATGGCACATCAGCAGCTGAGCATCATGAAGGCTGCAGGCACCGATGCCGTGGTGGCAACGCCGCATTTTTATCCCAATGAGGACCGTATCGAGTCCTTTTTGGATGCCCGAGAGGGCGCTATTTCGGCAATTCGCCACAAGCTGCCGCTCGCTGAGCTGCCTGCCATCTATCCCGCCGCGGAGGTGCTGGTATGCGCAGGGCTGCACAAAATGGAGAGCTTAGAAAAGCTTGCCGTGTCGGGCACCAAGGTGATCCTGCTGGAAATGCCCTTTACGCGCTGGAGTGATGAGCTGATCAACACCGTTCTCGGTGTGCGCGAGCGCGGGCTTTGCCCCGTGCTGGCACATATCGACCGCTATGAGCTAAGCGATGTGCAGATCCTCCTGCGTGCAGGTATCCTCGCGCAGGTAAATGCCGAGTCGTTTGGCATGTTCAAAAACCCAAAGCCGTATGTCGATCTCATGCGCGAGGGTAAGGTCGTGGCGCTTGGCAGTGACCTGCACGGCGATAAGTCCGCTCATTATGCCCGCTTCACACGCATGCAAAAAAAGCTCGGCACCGTTGCCGATACCGTTTTCGCCTCCACCACCGAGCTCCTGAAGAGCGCCGCGCCGATCTATCCCAAAGAGCCGCAGCCGACAGAGCTCCTTACATAACTCCGCATCCGCGATGTGCCACAATCAACGCACATACCCTGTAGGGGGGCCCCTCCCGCATCCACGATTTGCACATACCAACGCACATGCCCTGTACGGGGCATTCACGAACGCCCCGTATCCACGATGGTGTGCAAACAAACGGGCGATTCGTGAATCGCCCCTAC
>CAZOWH010000143.1:0-5195 GCA_964583425.1 uncultured Lachnospiraceae bacterium | reverse complement strand
CGCGAGCTTTATCCCGAGCCGTGGATGCGAACAAGCTGCGATATCGATATATTGATACAGGAGCAGGATCTTGCTCGTACGAGCGAATTGCTGGTGAATAGCCTTTCTTATACGCAAAAAGAACGTGGTACCCATGACGTTTCGTTTTATACACCGAGCGGCATACATGTAGAGCTTCATTATCGGTTAATGGAGGCGGGGATTGCCGGTGAGGCACAAGCTGTGCTTTCTCAAGTGTGGCGCCGTGCATACTTGTGCTCGGGATTCACATGTCGCATGAATTTGTGCGACGAAATGTTTTATTTTTACCATATTGCTCATATGGCAATGCATGTTCAATTTGGCGGCTGCGGTGTACGCCCGTTTCTCGATCTTTGGATTTTGGATCATAAGGTTGAGCATGACTTCAAGGCAAGGGATGAATTGCTGAGTAGTGGAGGCTTATTAACATTTGCAACTGCTGTACGTCGCCTTTCCCGTGTATGGTTTGAGGGGGCAGAGGCTGATTCTGTTTCTCAAAAGCTTCAGGAATATATTTTGAGCGGCGGTGTATATGGCACGCAAGCCAATTATGTTCAAGTGCAGCAATCTCAAAAAGGCGGAAAACTGCGGTACCTCCTTTCCCGTATTTTTTTGCCCTATGATAGGCTGAAATATTATTATCCCGTTTTGCAAAGACACAAATGGCTGCTGCCGCTGATGCAGGTGAGGCGTTGGTTCCGCGTTTTCTTTGGCGGTCGCGCCAAGCAGCTGGCAAGTGAGATCAAAGCAACCACCAATATATCACAGCAGCGAATGGATGAAACAAGCAGATTTCTCGCAGAGATCGGGCTATAGCAGGCGCAAGGCGGTCACTGGCTTGTCTTTTATATGTAATATCGCTCAAAGTCCCTTCGATTATCGAAGGGGCTTTGTTTATTGGCAAAATAGCTATATTTTAGCTTCTTGTTACAGAAGTTTGTAATGTGTTACACAAAATGCGGGAAAAGTGTTGACAAATTTTGTTTTTTGAGGTATAATCAAGTATGTTAAAAAAATGACAATCTCGAAAAGGTATAGATATAAGTTATCGGAGGTGCCAAATGTTAGATTTTCTAATCAAATTTGCCGACTGGAGCGTGCTGGGTCTTTGTGCACTTGGTGTGCTGCTGGCAGTGCTGTTGATCTGGGGCATTAAAAAGGTACATGTAGAACATGCGCGCATGAATGAGATTGCCTCATACATCAAAAAGGGCGCCATGGCGTATCTTTATCGCCAATATGAAATGCTGGGTCTCTTCTTGGTTGTGATGTTCCTGCTCCTTGGGCTTTTGCCGGGGCTCGGCTTTGATCTTGCAGGCGCATTCCTGCTCGGCGCTGCGCTCTCCATCCTCGCGGGCTATCTCGGCATGCGTACTGCGGTTATTTCCAACGTAAGAACCGCCGCTGAAGCAAAGCGCGGTCTTAGTGCCGCATTTAAGGTCGCCTTTTCCGGCGGTGCTGTTATGGGTATTTTCGTGGTTTCGCTCGGTGCATTCGGTGTGGCGCTTCTGTCGTTGATCACCGATAACACCAACGTGTTAACGGGCTTTTCGCTGGGTGCCAGCTCCATTGCGCTCTTCTGCCGCGTGGGCGGCGGTATCTATACCAAGGCAGCCGATGTGGGCGCCGATCTTGTGGGTAAGGTAGAGGCAGGCATCCCCGAGGATGACCCCAAAAACCCCGCCGTGATTGCCGATAACGTAGGCGATAACGTGGGCGATGTGGCAGGCATGGGCGCCGATCTGTTTGAGAGCTATGTTGGCTGTATCGTTGCCGCGATGCTACTGGTAGCAGCCACCCCCGGTACCGTCAATCAGGCGCACATCATGCTGCTTGTTGCGGGTGGCTTGCTTGCCTCGCTCATCGGCATTGTGATCGTGCGCTTAATGAACACCAAAAACGCCGCCACGGCGCTCAACATCGGTACTTATGTTTCTTCCGCGCTTAACATCGTGTTTGCGTTCCTGCTGTTCTTCCGTGATATGAAGATCTTTGGCGGCGTGCTCTGCGGTATCATTGCGGGCACTCTCATTGGCAAGATCACCGAGATCTATACCTCCGCCAGCTATAAAACCGTTAAGGAAATTGCCAAATCGGGTCAAACGGGCAGTGCCACCAATATCCTGTCGGGCTACGCCGCGGGCCTAAAGAGCACTGCGCTCCCGCTGATCGTTATTGTCGCCGCCATCATGGTCTCTTATATCGTGGCAAAGGAAACCGGTGTGGTTTTAGCCGCTCTCGGCATGCTTTCCACGGTTGGCATGGTCATTTCTGTGGATGCCTATGGACCCATTGCCGATAACGCAGGCGGCATTGCGCAAATGAGCGGTCTTGATAGCTCGGTGCGCGAGATCACTGATAATCTCGATAGCGTGGGCAACACCACCGCCGCCATCGGCAAGGGCTTTTCTATCGGCTCTGCGGCACTGACGGCACTGGCGCTTATTGCCTCTTACTCCTCTGCAGTGAAGCTGGAGGGCGCCATCGACCTGCTCGATCCCGCCGTACTCAGCGGTCTCCTCATTGGCGGTATGCTTGCCTTCCTGTTCTCGGCGCTTACCATCAATTCGGTTTCCCGTGCCGCAAACGATATGATCGAGGAGGTGCGCGGACAGTTTAGAAATAACCCCGGAATCATGGAGGGGACTGCCACCCCCGATTATGCAAAATGCGTGGATATCAGCACCAAGGCGGCAATCCGCGAAATGATCCTGCCCGGCGTCATTGCCATTGCGGCGCCCATCGTGGTGGGGCTCCTACTCGGCAAGGAGGCTTTGGCGGGGCTTTTGGTCGGCGCTACACTTACGGGCATTCTGCTTGCCATCAGTATGGCAAATTCGGGCGGCGCGTGGGATAACGCCAAAAAATATGTAGAGGAAGGGCACCATGGCGGCAAAAACAGTGAGGCACATAAGGCTTGTGTCATCGGTGATACCGTCGGTGACCCTCTGAAGGATACCGCAGGTCCCTCGCTCAATATCCTCATTAAGCTGATGAGCATTGTGGCAGTTGTATTTGCGCCTCTATTTATGTAATTTTAAAAGAGACCGTCTCAAATTTCGGTTTGAGGCGGTCTCTTTTACATTATGCTTGACAAGCGCCTTTATATATGGTATAATATAGTTGTTGTAATTACAACAAGAAAGCGAGGTGTGCCGAGTTGCAGGCGCGGTTTGAAACCTTTACCGTGCTGATCACAAAGATCAGCCGCAGCATCCGCAAGATCAAAACCGAGGAAATGAGCGAGTTTCAGCTGAAAAGTCCGCACGTTTCCTGCCTTTATTATCTTTACAGGGCAGGTGAACTGACCGCAAAGGAGCTCTGTGACATTTGTGAGGAGGACAAGGCAAATATCTCACGCTCGGTCGATTACCTTGAGAAAAACGGTTATATCATTTGCCGTTCGGACAGCGAAAAGCGCTACCGCGCACCCTTGCAGCTAACACCGCAGGGGCAAGAGGTGGGCGCACGCATTGCCGAAAAGATAGACCGCATTCTCGCCGAGGCAAGCGCGGGTCTTTCTGAGACAGACCGAACCGTGCTTTACAGCAGCCTTGCGCTGATCAGCAAAAATCTGCAAACGGTATGCAAAAAATACGACAAAAAAGGAGGGGAAGCACCATGATCAAAAACAGAATCACGCAGCTTGTTTACATGACTGTCTACTGCGTGCTCGCGGTGATCGGGCTG
Organism: uncultured Lachnospiraceae bacterium; assembly: GCA_964583425.1. Lineage (GTDB taxonomy): Bacteria > Bacillota > Clostridia > Oscillospirales > CAG-272 > Firm-07. Next base: position 1,484 of record CAZOWH010000143.1, on the reverse strand, counting down.
CTCGGCAGCTTCGGATATTTTAATGCCGATTTCAACAACGATTTTTACGTATATTATACAAACCTCAGCAACTATATTTGCATGGGTGTGATGTTTGTTTCATTTTGGCGCACCTTAAAAAGCGCGCAAAGGGGAGAGGAGGGATATTGCGATACTGCGCCCGACTTCAATTTCGCATGTGTGATCATGATCCTTGTTACCTTCCTTGTGTACAACATCCTACTTGCCAAGGATATAACGGTATTTGAATATTTTACCTCGATTACAAATCTCCTGCTACATGTGATCCTGCCCCTAATGTTTATTTTCAACTGGGTGCTGTTCTATCGGCACGGTGAAATGAAGTGGTACGCGCCCCTGTTGTGCCTTGTGATGCCGCTTATTTATGTAGCCTTTATCGTCATTCGCGCTGCCTGCCTTGCGGGCGCCACGCATACCGTGCTTTACCCCTATTATTTTCTGGATGTCGGCGCGCTCGGCTGGGGCGGATTTTTCGCATGGGTCGGTGCATTGCTTGCCATTTTCGTTGCCATTGGATATCTTTTTTACGCCCTTGACCATCAGGCTACGATCCGTTCTTATTTCAAAAAGCAAAAGTGACCAACGCTTTCAAATATATCATGAAAAAGGAGTACAGTATGAATGCTCAAGTGAATCTGCAAGCGACAGATCCCAAGTACGCGGCGTTATTTACCCCGTGGAAGATCGGCAATGTGGAGATCAAAAATCGCATTGTCATGTGCCCGATGGGCGGCACCTCGCTCTTTGGCTGGATGGAGCACACGGGTAACCATTTCGATCGCGAAGCCGCCAAGTTCTTTCTCGAAAAGGCGAAAAACAACGTGGGGCTCATTATTCCCGGTATCGCGCCTATCAAAAGCACCTTTATGAATCAGTGGCTCTATAAAAACAAAAAAATGTTTGCCGAGCTGAAGGAGTTTATGAAGGAGATCCACCGATACGGTGCCAAGCTCTTTGTGCAGATCACCGCGGGCATGGGGCGCTCCTGGGCGATCCCCACGCCGCTGGTCATGCTCCACAATATGCCGGTGGTGCGCGATCTTATCAAGCCCATTATCAATATCCCGTATCAGTCGGCAAGCCCTTCCGAGCTCCCCTCGCGCTGGTCGGATAAGGTCAAGTGCCGTGCCATTACCGTGAAGGAGATCCGCGAGATCGTGGATGCCTTTGCCAAGACCGCCGAGCTCCTGAAATGGGCGGACGTCGATGGCGTTGAGGTGCACGCCGTGCACGAGGGCTATCTGCTTGACCAGTTCACCCTCGGCTATACCAACAAGCGTACCGACGAGTACGGCGGCAGCTTTGAAAACCGCTATCGCTTTGCCATCGATATCGTAAAGGCGATCAAGGAAAAATGCGGCAAGGAGTATCCCGTGTCGCTGCGTTATTCGGTGCGCTCCTATGTCAAGGACTTTTGCGTAGGCGCTGTGCCGGGTGAGTCGTTTACTGAGATCGGGCGTGAT
>CAZOWH010000142.1:0-5291 GCA_964583425.1 uncultured Lachnospiraceae bacterium | reverse complement strand
ATAGTGTGTGTCTGCTTGTTCTGCATCGAGTGCGAAGGATACAAGCATGGTCATTACAGCCATGACAAGGATCATTGCGAGCAAGAGCAGAGCTTTGACTTGTTTTTTCATGGTCTTTCTCCTTTTGTTTTTATTTTTTATTAAAAAGCCTCTCGCATCCCAAGCATAGCGGCATTTTGGCATGTGCGGAGGCTATTCAATACAAGGCTAAGCGGGCAAATTTTTTTGCCGATAGGATTGTTTTATGTATGATATACATCTCCTTCAGCCCGCCTTGGCTCTGCCAAGGCGGGCTTTTTGCGGGAACCGCAAAAAGCGGTTCAATTTTAGATTTTTTCAAAACATGTATATTATACCATATACTTCCTAATATTGTCAATATCAAACATTGCGCATCTGCATTTAAAAGCTCTTCCGGAGGAAGCGCTTACGCAGTCGCATGTGCAATTAAATATTTACGGTGGAATGATAGGTTGCTTGGTGTATCTTGTGTGAGGCCACGATTGGGATATCACTTATAAAGCGCACGGCAAAATCGGCGTTTTCGGGAATTCCCTGCTTTTTGAGAGACAGCCAATTAAAATAAAGCGACTCGCTATCCACCTCGTCACCGATAATACAGAGCTTTTTCAAGGAGCCCGGCTTGATGGTAGTCTTGATATGGCGGATCTTGCGCGAAGCATCCTCAAAATACAGCTCGATCCACACGGTAGCCGCAGCATGCGTGGTATTGAGCAAGGAAAAGACGAAATCATCCGCATTGGCAGTAGAAAGCTCGGAAAAGACCCATGTGCGCGCACCGCCGTCGTCAAGACCCTTTTCGCATTTTCTTCTCAATTCGGCTCTGCCGTGAGGTGTCGCCTCATACGGCAGCGTGATGGTGCGCTGCTCGCTCCCCGTGATCATTTCCGCCACATCACAGTTGTACATCAGATGCCCCGTGCCTTTTTTATGAATACAAAAGGCGGTATAGGCATTGTAATCGGAAACGGGCAGAAAGCAGACTTGGGGCTTGATGAGATCGTAACCCGCGATCTCCCCTTCTGCCGTGCCGCTTTGGAAGCCGTGGTGCGGCACCTGCAAAATATCTGCCTTGAGGTAGCTGCCGTAACGCTCGGGCAGCTTGGCAATACTGAAGGAGGCGTCGGTCGCCCACAGTATCACCTGTCCGCCAAGCTCCATTCGTAGCACCACAGAGGTCGCATTGATGTTATCGGATAGGTGAATGGTATCGTCGATCGAGGCAAGCACCTCGCAGGCGGCATCCCCGATCTGATATCTCTGTCCCGTGTGCACCATATAGATCGGTGCACACGTCTTTTGCATCAAAGCAAGCATGCGCGGGATATTGGTCACCCCCGAGCTATCCACAAAGCGCGGATCCTTATTTGCCAATTTCGGATAATGTGCAAGGTCATCTGCCTCGGGGAAATTCAGCATAAATTTTTCAACCGTCACCCGATCGGCATAGCGCTCCATAAAGCCGATAAAGCAATGAAAATGATCACCGTGCGGGTGAGACATCAGCCATGCGGCGATTACGGGCTTTTCCCCATTAGCACCCTCCATAAGGCAGTTAAGCAATCTATCCTGATCGGGCTCGAAATTACACCCGCCATCAATAACGATAAAGCGTCCATCGGATAGGCGAATTACGTAGGATAAGCCAAAATCCTCCAGCGTGACCTGTGTGATCTGCGGGGCAACCGATTTCGGCAATGCGGCATCTGCATATGCAAAATACAGACAATTTTCCTCGGCGACTATGCGTAGCTCGCGCGTTGCACCGTAATAATTGAGAAATATGCCGCAGGTATCCTTTTGATATGCCGCAAAGTGATGTGTGCCCTGCGTATAGCGCTCCTTTTGAAGAAAGCCGTTTTCAAGGAAATATGTGCCGTACGCCGCAAATGCAGCTTCATCGGCATTGGGGACTGTCACCACAGTAGCGGTAGCATTTTCTCGATGCTTGGTAAAATCCGCTTCGCCGAATGCGGGAATATCCAATGCTTTCATATAGCTCTCCTTGAATTTATTCGGTAAAGAAGGAGTTGTTGAACATAACGCCCTTCTCGCGCAGCTTTTGCTGCAGTGCGGGAACGGATACTGCGGTAACATCCGACACTTCTTCCCTTGCCGCCATTGCTGCCGCAACGCCTGCTGCCTCACCGGTAAGCGCGCAAACGGGAATCACGCGGGTGATCTCCCAGCCCTCGCCATGCGCGCTGATAATTCTGCCCGCTGCAAGCATGTTGGGAAATTCCTCATGATAAAGCGTGGAATACGGAATGGCAAAATGCTTGCCGGGAAAACGGAAATCACCCGTGGTGCCGATCGAATCGGCGCAGTTTTTGCCGTCCGTGGTACCATCAAAGTTGGTTTTACCCACAATATGTCTCACCTTGCGGAATTGCGGCATAGCGGGCACCGTCATGATCTCGCGCTCATTTTTGTCGCTGCCCTCATAGTAGGAAAGCGTGCGTGATTTACCAAGCGTAATAAACTGTGTAACCTCACGCGCATCTACACCGGCAAAGGGCTTCATGCCCTCGGGGTGTCCCTTGCCCCACAGGTCACTGCCCGAATTTTTCCATTTACGGAAGGCGCGCAGATTACCGTCCTCCGCATATTTTTTGGCGCTCTCATAGGTAAAGCCATGTGTAACGTAAGTAAGATAGTTTTCGCCCAAAAGGCAGGGTACGCCCGCGCGGTGCATGACGGTAGCATCACCGGTAGCATCGATCACGACCTTGGCGGGATACAGCTCGGTGCCGCTGACATTTTCCACGATCACACCAATGCAGCGATTGCCCTCCATTTTGGGATAGGTCGCGCGGCTGTCAAACAGCAGCTCCACGCCTGCCTCCTGCACCCACCGGTCAAGTGCCAGCGTAAAAAAGGTGGGGGAAAAGTGCGAGGCATAGGCACCGCGTCTGTTCGGCTCGCAGGTACCGCCGCCCCATTTTTCGGGCAACGAATCAAAGCCAACAGAGGCGGCAAGCTTGATCAGCTCCTCACCGATGCCACCGATCATTTGCGTGCCTGCTCCGTCACAGATCGGCTCATACCAGGAGATAAGCCCCTCGGTGGCAAGACCGCCGAGATTGATCAGCTTTTCCACCAGCAAAACAGAGGCACCCTCGCGCGCAGCCGCTACTGCGGCACTGACACCGCCGATACCGCCGCCAACAACCACGACATCATATGCTTTACAAATTTTTTCCTTGATCTCCATCATTGTGTCTCCTTATTATTTTATTTTGATAAGTCTTTACCGCTTCGGCAATCGTATGATAATCGTTTGTGAGAATGGTATCGATGCCCATATCGAGGAATTTTTTTGTTTCCTCCGCGTCATCCGACCAAAATACGTTGCATCTGATGCCGTTTGCATGTGCCTTATCGATCATTTCCTGATTAAAATACGGCTTAAAGAGCTGCACCTTTTTACAACCGTACTTCATGGCGCGCTCAACGATCTCCCAGGGCGCAGCACCGCCGCCCATGCAGCGCGTGATATCGGGCGCCATTTCTGCGGCAAGGCGGTGAAAATTGTCGTTGCCGCACATAAAATATACGTGCTTACGACAGTCATATTTATCGATCAGCGCAATGATCTTTTTTAAGCACTCGGGATCGTATTCGCAATGGTTGTCAAGGGTCTTTACATGGATGTTCATCACCACATGCCCTGCGAATTTCTTCAAAATATCCTCGAATTTAACGATCCTCAGCCCCTTGAAGCTTTCGCTGTGCTTAATGCCAAAATCAAGCGTCTCAAGCTCGGCAAGCGTATGCTCATAAATCCTGCCCGTACCGGTTGACACGCGATCGAGCTTGCTGTCGTGGATAGAGACGATCTCGCCATCCTTTGTCCACCACAGATCAAATTCGATCTCCTCGGCGCCCATAGAAACTGCCGCGCCAAAGGCGGGCATGCTGTTTTCGGGTGCCACGGTATTAAAGCCGCGATGGGCGCACACGCGGGGGTATTTCATGATCTCATCATGCCGCACAATGGCAGAGCCCGCGTTGCGGTATTTCCAGGGTCTGCGCCCTGCCTCGATATACTCGTAATGTGCGGCAAGCGCACCGCCAAAGCCTGCGGGCTTGTAATATTTTTTGTGCGGATCAAGCTCAACGCAAGCCATACCGACCTCGCTCTTAAGGTTAGCCAGCACCTTGCCATCGGGTGCTACGATCATACTGCCACCACCAATGGTGGAGCTTACATCCATGCTGACCGAGGAGCGCACCACATAGGCATTGGTGTTATAAGCAAGAAAGCGCGACATGATTTCGAGTGCATCGTGCGTATCACTTCTCTGATGCGAGCAGCCGATGACCACATCCACATTTTCTCTCGCAATGCGCGCGAAATTTTCATAAAAATAGAAGTCGTAGCACGTGAGAAATGCATAGCGCACCCCCTCGATGGTAATAACGGTCGGCGCGGAGTGCTCAAAGGTATAGTCATCGTCAAGGTGGCGCTTACTGCTCTCCCCCGGTGTAAGGTGCTGCTTAAAATATTTACCGACAAGCGTACCGCTACGATCAAATGCAAACGTGGTGTTTCTCCATCCCTCGTAGCCGGTATCATAGCCGCACACAAAAACTATCGCATTGCAGCGCTTGGCGGTTTCGGATGCCTTTTGCAAAAGTCTTTCATTATAGGCATTTACGCTTGCCTTAAATTGTTCATTGGTATGCGCCAAGCAAGGCACGTCGCAAGCCTCCGGAAACACGATCAGATCCATAGTGGGGTCACATTGATCAAAGAACGCCAGCTCCGCCTCAAAATACCGATCCGACTCGGCGTGGTCGGTCGAATACGCGGGTTGTACGATACAAACCTTCATAACAGCCTCCAGTTAAAAATATACAATTTAATTATATAACAATACATATGAAAAATCAAGTAATTTCCTCATTTTCGGTATTTTTTTCAAGCAGCTTTGCTTTTTTGACAAAAAGAAAAGGCGATTGCATTTGCAATCGCCCTTTTCTTTTGAAAATCAGATCTTTTCTTTAACCTTGGATGCTTTACCCATACGGTCGCGCAGATAGTAGAGCTTAGCGCGGCGAACCTTACCCACGCGAACTACTTCCACTTTTGCAACGTTGGGAGAATGGAGCGGGAAGGTCTTCTCAACGCCTACACCGTAAGAAACGCGTCTAACGGTAAAGGTCTCGGAAATGCCGCCGCCGTGCTTGGCGATAACGGTGCCCTCGAAAAGCTGAATTCTCTCCTTGGTACCTTCAACGATCTTGTTGTGAATGCGAATGGTGTC
>CAZOWH010000141.1:0-5296 GCA_964583425.1 uncultured Lachnospiraceae bacterium | reverse complement strand
ACCAACCGGTTATGAGCCGGTGGCTCTGACCAACTGAGCTAATGGCCCGCATACTTTAACATTATAACGATTTAAATTGTGTTTGTCAAGAGGTTTTTCGGAGGTTTCTTGACAATTATCAAAAAAAGAAGCCTCGGAAATATTCCTTATAATATTGACTTTTGCGGCGCGGCAATGCTATAATGGTTGCAGCTTTGATATCGGAAAGGAGCACTTGTCATGTGCAACATCGCAGGATATGTGGGTACAAGACCCGCCGCACCGATCTTGTTGGATATGATCCGCCGCGAGGAGGGGTTTGCGGGCGGTTATTTTACGGGAATCGCTACGATCCATGAGGGAAAGCTCTATTACGCCAAGCTGACGGGGGATACCGAGCACTTGCTTGCAAACACCAAGGCAGCCGAGCTGCCCGGTACCATCGGCATCATTCACAGCCGCTCAAATTCGGGCGGCGGAGATAGCTGGGCACACCCGTTTGTAACAGGGCACGGTGAGCCATCGCTCGCGTACGTGGCAAACGGCGCGGCAGGACCCTTTCGGGAACGCATGCCCGAGTTCAGCGCGCTTGCCGAGCAGCTGATCCGTGAGGGGTATCCCTTTACCTCTGTTGATAAAGCAGAAAATAAAAATTATCAAAAGCTATCCGATGGAACAAGCATTCATATGAGTGATGCCATGTGTCAGCTCGTTTTAAGAAATATGGATCGTGGCATGGATGGTGTTACCGCCATTTCCGAGGCATTTTGCGAAATGCCCGGGGATATCGTGGGGCTTCTTCTCTCGCTTGCCACTCCCGACTGTATTCTTTGGTCGCGCATCAATCGCCCCATGATGGTGGGCTTTGCCGATCACGGTGCGTATCTTTCGACCACCGCTTGGACTTTTCCGACAGATGCCACTGGCACTACCGCCTTGCCGCCTCTTGCCGCAGGCTGTGTGTATCGCGACAGATATACCGCGATCCCATACAAAAATCCGCCTATTGAGGTGCCGCCTCTTACCACCAAGCTTCGTCGCGCCGTGTACGATATCGTTTGTAAGGAGCTGCGGGAGGGTAACAAGACCCTGCGGGATATCAAAAATGCAACGAGTGCACTTTTTGACGGAGGTTGCAGCCAACAGAAGCTGCTGCTATACGAAACGCTTTGCGAAATTGCAAAGGAGCGCCCGATTACATTAGAGGTGCGCCGCGTGGAGGGCGCACGTGAGGGGCTTGATGCGCCGAAATTTTATATGTCGCTAAAAACAAAGGAGAGAAGCAATGAACGCTGTGAACGAAATTCCTTATATTCTTCAAAGCACGGGGGATAAGACCGATAGAACGGGGGAGATCGAGCAGCTTCTTTCCACCAACGGTGCTTGCGTGCTTGGTGCGGGAATTTTTTATGTCAGCGGCATAAAAATGCCCGAGGGCACGACCCTCATGGGGCTTGGCACAGCAACCAAGGTGATTTTGCATTCGGAGATCACCGCGGGATATGCCGTGAAGATCAATTCCTTTTGTACGGTAAAGGATCTCACGCTTTTGGGCTCGGATGTGGATATTCCCACGTCTGCCGCAGTAGGTGCTCGCCACGGCATACTGTTTGAGGGAACTGCCACCACAAAGGATTGGAAAAACAAAGGGCCTCGTAACGCGATCGTGACGGGGTGCTTGATCCGATATTTTTCCGGCGGCGGTTTAACATGCATTGATAGCGGCTATCTGATCTGTGCCGCCATGACAGCCTCAAATTGCCATATCCTCAACTGCGGCGCAGGCATCAATATTGCGCATTTCAGTGAATATCACGAGTTTACCAATATGCTGTGTGACAGCAATTATTACGGTTGTATCAACAATGGCGGTAACAACGTATTTCACAATTGCGGCTTTAACGACAACGAGATCGGATTTTTGATCGACAACTGCGAGGGGCAGTCGCCCAATAATTCTCACGGCTCTGTCGTGGGCTGTACCTTTAACCATAACGGAAACAACGAGGGGATCGGCATTCAGGTGCAGGGTGCTGCACATGGCTACGTGTTTGTGGGCTGTCAGGTGTTTTACTCGAAGATCATTCTTGAAAATTCGGTGGCAATCACGTTCAGTAGCTTTAATTTCGGCAAAAATACCGAAATCAATATAAAGGGCGGCAAGCTTACGATGTTTAACCAGTGTGCTTTTCACTCGCAGCCCGTGGTATCCGTTACTGATAATCAGTTGGTGAAATTTATCAACTGCTTCACGCGCGACGGAGAGCCGGTAGTGCTTTCGTAAATCATATTCGTCCGCAATGCAAATGCATTGCGGGCGAATGCTTTTAGCGCTTGCCGCTTCTGTAATCGCGCGGGCGCATACCGACGCGCGAAAGGAAAAGGGAAGAAAAGTAATGCTCATCCGCAATGTGCAGACGCTCGGCGATCTCCCGTACCGTCATTTTAGTGTCCTTCAGCAGCAGCTTTGCGGCGGAGATCTTCAGTGTGAGCAGGTACTCGTAGGGCGTTACACCATACTCCTTTTTGAAGAGCCGAATGACATTGGATTTTGAAAGATGAAGCTTTGCTGCAATATCGTCAAGCGTTACCTTATCATAAACCGCGGCGCTGAGCATGGTACGCAGACGGTAGGCGTCACCCTTGTCGGGCAAACGCTCGGTAGCTACCGTGTGAATGATCTTGTGCAGGCAGTCCGCGATATCAAAGGCAGAATCCTGAAAGGAATTGGCGTTTGTAGCGTATTCCAGCAGCTGCTCAAAATAGCTGCACGCGTTTTCTGCACGGTATATGCCGTCGGTAATGCGATAGGCGTCCAGCATAGGGGAAATATAATCGGCTACGTAGTTGATCCATATTTTTTTCCACGGGTTTTGGGGATTTGCGCGATATTGCTGTGGCTTGCCCGCGCGCAGAATATAAATATCACCCGCTTGTGCCGTTTGCCATGTGCCATCAAGTAAGATCTCCCCCTCGCCCTCCAGCACGTATTCAAATACGTTTACGGGGGAGGGGGGATGGCGAGAAATATGATAATCGGGATAAGGATAGGTGATCCCGATCGAGGCGTTTTGGAAGGGGGAATCATTTTCTGCCATAAAAGCGGTAGCATACTCCTTTTGCGGAAAAGCAACCAAGTGGTGAGATACTTCAATATTGCGCATATGTCACACCTTTTTAAAATATTTTTCATTGTAATACAGGTTTGATTCAATTATAATATAAGTGGCTTGTAAATGCAAGTACTTTCAAACTATTTGGAGAAACGCTATGGAATACAATGTTGGAATGCCGCGTTCGGAGCATCCGAATCCGCAATGGGAAAGAACAAATTGGAAAAATTTAAACGGCGTTTGGCAATTTGAAATTGATAACTCGCAAAGCGGCGAGGCAAGGGGATTGGTGCCTGCAAAAACGCTTTCGGGTGAGATCGTGGTGCCGTTTTGTCCCGAGTCGAAGCTTTCGGGTATTGGCAACACCGATTTTATGTTAACGGTCTGGTACAAAAAAGCAGTCAGCTTTTCTGAGGAGGAGCTTTGCGGCAATCGCGTGCTCCTGCATTTCGGTGCTGCCGATTTTGAAACCACCGTATGGGTGAACGGTAAGCAGGCGGGCGTGCCGCACGTGGGTGGCTTCGGTTCGTTTGAATACGATATTACCCCTCTGCTTCAGGCGGGTGAAAACCTCATTACCGTGAAATGCTTTGACGATACCCGTGCGCCGAATCAGGCAGGCGGCAAGCAATCCTTGAAGTATGCGTCCTATGGCTGCTACTATACGCGTACTACGGGCATTTGGCAGACCGTTTGGTGTGAGATCGTGCCCGAGACGCACGTAAAATATGCAAAAATGCTTCCCGATCCCCAAAATGCAAGCGTTACGGTTGAGACTGAGCTTGCGGGTAAGGGAACACTGACGGCAAGGGTTTATTATGAAGGGCGCCTTGTCGGTGAGGCAAGTAAACAAAATCTGTCCGTGACAGGACAGCTTGAGGTCAAGCTCTCGGAAACGCATCTCTGGGAGGTCGGCTGCGGTCGCCTGTATGATGTGGAGCTTTCCTTTGGTACGGATGTTGTCAAAACCTATTTCGGGTTGCGCCATATCGAGATGAGTGGCAGAAAATTTCTTCTCAATAGCAAAAGCGTTTTTCAGCGCTTGGTGCTCGATCAAGGCTTTTATCCCGACGGCATCTGGACCGCACCCACCGAGGCGGCGTTGATAAAGGATATTCAGTGCAGCATGTCGGCGGGCTTTAACGGCGCGCGCCTGCACGAGAAGGTGTTTGAGCCGCGCTTCCTCTACCATGCCGATAAAATGGGCTATCTTGTTTGGGGCGAATACGGCAACTGGGGCTTTGATCATTCCGATATTGCAGGGCTTGCCACCTATCTGCCTGATTGGCTCAGCACCGTTCGCCGCGATTTCAATCACCCCTGTGTCATTGGCTGGTGCCCCTTTAATGAAACTTGGGATTACGGCCCGCTCAAGAAGCGTCAAAATGACAATCTTCTGCGCATCATGTATGAGCAGACCAAGCTTGCCGACCCCACCCGCCCCTGCATTGATACCAGTGGTAACTTCCACGTAGTGACCGATATTTACGATATCCACGATTACGAGCAGGATATTGCCGTGTTTGCAGAGCACATTGACGAAACGCAAAAGAGCGGCAAAACTATTGATAAGAACGGCAAGGGCAGACAGGAATGGGATGGCAAGTCGCCTCTGTTTATTTCGGAGTACGGCGGCATCGGTATTCATATTGAGGATGATAATCCCGACAAGAGAAGCGTAAGCTGGAGCTACGGTAAGTCGGCGCGCAGCTATGAGGAATTTTACGAGAGATACAAAGGTCTTACACATGCGATACTCGATAATCCGCTGATCATGGGCTTTTGCTACACACAGCTGACCGATGTGGAGCAGGAGCAAAACGGGCTCTTTACTTATGCGGATCGCGCCCCCAAATTTGATATGGCTATCATTTCTGCCATCAACAAGAAAAAAGCGGCGATCGAGGAGTGAGGAGAACCGCACAACAGAAAGGCACCGTGCATTACCACGGTGCCTTTCATTAACTATAATGTAGTATAATGTCTACATATAGTGGGTTGCCTACTATATTTGTAAAGCTGCTTTTTTCTTTAAAATTTCCTTAAAAAAAGAGAGAATTTGTATTGACAAAAGGCGATAATTATGATATTATGTAATTCCCACAGCATTTGGCAGTCAAAAAACCTCAAAAAAACTTAAAAAAGTTTCGGAAAAGGTATTGACAAGCGAAAAAGGATGTGGTATAATTAAAAGGTCGTCGCGA
>CAZOWH010000140.1:3806-5296 GCA_964583425.1 uncultured Lachnospiraceae bacterium | reverse complement strand
TTGCAGAGCTGCTCGGCGAGTGCGTTTCTACCTCCACCAAGGAGAACCTCACGGTTCGCGTAGCCGCAGAGAACGGTGCTACCGCCGGCAAATTTGAGCTTGCTAAAATGGCAAAGCAGCATAATCTTGACGCCATTCACGACACCGTCCACGAAATGGCACGCGACGAGGCGCGCCACGGCAGAGCCTTTGCAGGTCTCCTCGAGAGATACTTCGGCAAATAATTTCTTTTAAAAAACAAAAAAGAGAGCAAGAATAAAAGGAGAGAAAAGCTTCCTTTTATTCTTGCTCTGTTTGTTATCATAGATGAATTGATGTTGATGTATCCCGAACAGGTTTCGCCCCATTAAATTCAGTCAACATTTACGATGTCATCTTAATTTACTTGCGCTTTCACTGAAAATGTTGACAGTCCTGATCATAAATGTCATATTTCAATCTGAGGTCATAATAAGTACATACAAACGATAGTTCGCCGGTGATGAGCCTCCCATCTCGCTTTAGCAACTCACAGTTAGCACAGCATCGACTTTGGGTGGAAAAGTTTGAGCTATTATTAGATTGGCTGCTAAACCATTTGAAAAAGGACATATATTCCCTCCCAAAAATTAAACTTCACTTTGTATAACACATCAATATATATAACAAATTTTGGATACTGTCAAGGGAGGGCAAATTATTTTGCTTTAACGCTGAAACGGTGTGCGGTTATCACGAATGATAGAACGCGTATTTTTCCATAGCGTCCATGACCGCCTTCACGTTTTCCATCGGAACGCCGGCATATAGACCGTATATCATGCACAGTCCGCCTGCGGGCGTGGATATCTTTTCCACCTCCTCGCGGATCAGCGCGTCTATTTGCTCGGGCGTGCCGTAGGGGGTGATCTTTTGGCGATCGATATCAAGGTCAACACAAACCTTGCCCTTGAATTTGTCCGCGATCCAATCAATGCCGTTTACAAGGTCCTGAAGATTGATGACCTCAACGCCACTCTCGACAATATCATCCACCAGCAGGCGAATATCACCGTCCGAGTGCATATGTATCGGAATTCCCGCATCACGGGCAGGCTGCATGATCTTTGTATAAGCGGGCTTGATGTATTTTTTGAACATTTCGGGGGAAAGCATCGGTCCTACCTGCATACCGAGATCCTCGGGATATGCCATGGTGGAGCAGCCGTTCTTTACATATCTTTTGACAAGAGCAACGTTGAAATCGGTAAGCTGGTCTATAAGCTCGTCAAGCATGGGCTCCTCGTCAAGCATATCACACAAAAGATTTTCATAACCGCGCAGGTCGCAAAGCTGAAGGAAGGTATGACCGTGGCGCAGCCTTCCGCCAAAGGTGCCGCCCTTTGCCTTGATCTCGCTCCACCGTTTTTCGCGCGCTGCCCAATCCACCATATAAAGTCCGTCTGAGGTGTTGGGGTCGGCTATTTTCCAGGTAGTACCGAACGCGCTCCAATCCGCAAGAGGATGACCGT
>CAZOWH010000140.1:0-3706 GCA_964583425.1 uncultured Lachnospiraceae bacterium | reverse complement strand
TCGGCTATTTTCCAGGTAGTACCGAACGCGCTCCAATCCGCAAGAGGATGACCGTGAACCGAGCCCGTGATGCCGTCATCGGAGGTGACCCACACACAGCCCATAGGATCGGTATACGGCTCATCCTTGCGTGCAACAAGTGCGTAATTCGGTTCCCAATCAGCGGCAGGACGCTTGAAATTCGGGAAAAGCAGCTTGTGAGCCTCCATCAGATCCCACAGTGCCTCCTTGGGGTAATGATGCCAGCAGGAGGCATTGATGTGAAATCGCATCGGAATATAATCGGGATGTTGAAATTTGATTGCTTTGGTAAAGTTATCCATAATGATATCCTTTCTGAATTTTTGCTGTTTTGTGTGCGAAACGTAGGGCTGCCAGATCAGTGCAATTTATTTACACGCCGTCAGCCGAATGCATATAGATGGGGAGCGGAAACCACGATTTCACCAAATTTGATCGCTGCTCTCGATCGACAGAAACGGGATTGAACAAAAGTGCGATCGCCTGTAAATGCGCAAGCTCAAGATCAACCGCAGCATCAAGGGGAAGGGGCGTAACCATGTGCACGCCATCCTTGACTGTTACGCAAAGCGCCTCGTCACCTGCATAGCCGTGGATCAGCAGACGCAGCTCGCCGTCGGGCATTTGTGTATAGCTGAGCTTGAGCGCCATAAAGGCATCAATCACTGCTTGGTAGTTAAAGACGTTATACATCATCGCCGTGCCAAGAGTGACCCTTTCGGCAACGGGAGAGAGGATCGCGACAGATTCCGAATCGTACGCAGGCATATTTACGGTAAAGCCCTTTTCAAGATAGGTAAATATCGCGTGCATGACTTCCATCAGATCCTGCGCACGCTCCACGCCAAGCTCGGTTACGGTATCTGCACCCTTCACAATGCAGTATCCCACAAACCGATCCTCATTTGCGGGATCGGAGAACGTGAGCAGCCTTGCCTTCCACGAATTTGCCACATCCAGATATTTCTCGCGCGAGCGAATCGGAATATAGGCTTTTTTCTCGGTAATGCGCAGAATATCATCAATATTCTCGTCTTTTGGATCGGTAACAAGCTTCGTCACATAGGGTGAAGCCTGCGTTTTGCACAGATGGCGAATGTTAGAGGGAGATATATAAAAGGAATACTGAACCCCCGCATGCGCATAACCGAAATATTGATAGCGCTGGCGTTGACCGGCAAGGGTGGATAAAACAATACCGTCCTGTACCATATCCTCCACAACCTTATTCATCACCAGCCTCATATATCCCTTTGAGCGGTGATCGGGATGCACGGCAACGTTTCCTACGCCGCGACAGCGAATATCACGACCGCAAACCGTGATCTTATGGTCGTATGCACCGGCGGCGGCGACCAAAGCCCCCTCCTCGGTGATGACATAATTCTCTTTTTCGGGATGATACTGCTCGCGATAGCACTTGGGCAGAAGTCCGTTAATTGCTCTGTCAGGCGCTGTACGGTTGAAGCCCAAATTCAAAAGATCCATCAAATCGGCATACGCGATATGATCACCGCGGCCACAGTAAATGTTTGATGCCATAAATATCCTCCTTTATGAGTACTAAAAGCTGCAGGCAAGGATGTCGCTCGGCAACTTATTTTACAAGTCTAACATGTATTTTATAAATAAAAATATCACCCGTGCGGCAGGGCAAACGCCCATTGATACCATTATAGCAGAGCCGCGCGCAAAAAATAAATATGGTAAAGGTTTTTTTCGGCTTTTTTTATGCGACGAAAACCCAAAACCCACACAGCAGGCCCGACGGTGCTTGTGCGAGCAAAGCGCACCGTGTACGCACCTTGCCCTCCCTTGCGAGGGAGGGGGGACCGCTTGCGGTGGGTGAGTAGTAGCCGCGCACCGCCTCCCGTTTCATATGCCAGCACGGGAGGGGAGACCCCTCCCCTACAGTGTTTGTGCAAACAATGCGCACCGAGTACGCGATACAGCGCGAACAATGCGCGCTGTGTATGCATTCACCTTGTAGGGACAGTTGTCCTCGGCTATGCCGAGCACGTTGACACTCGCTACGCTCGGTCACGGCGTCCTCGACTGTCCGAGATCCACGATACATCAAAAAACATACGCACACCACCCGTAGGGGAGCATTCCATATGCTCCCGTATCCACGATTTGGCGCGAACAATGCGCGCTGTGTATGCATTCTGCGCATCGGCATACCCACTCCCCAACCACGCGAAGCGTGAGGCGATATATCGCGCAGCTTTCATTTTACAAAAAGGCGCGCATGCTGCCCTCGGGGCAGCATGCGCTCTTTTATTGTTTTATAAAATTTTCTCCATGCCAACCTTTTGTGGCAAGAGCCCGCACTTTTCGTAAAAGCGCATGGCACTCTTGTTGCAGGACCACACGTTTAGGGTGAGATTGTAGCAACCAATGCTTTTGGCAAATTTGGCGCAAAATTCGTATAACGTAGTGCCGATATGCTGACCGCGGCAGCCTTCATCCACACAAAGATCGTCGATATACAGCGTTTTAACGTCGGTTAAAATATTGTCGTTTACGTGCTGCTGCAGCTTGCAAAAGGCATAACCCAAAACCGCGTTCTTCTCATCCACCGCCACAAAAATAGGCGTTTTGTCGTCGGCAATGATCGCCTCAAGCTGCGCGTCGGTATATTTTTTTGCGCCCGACTTAAAAATATCGGGTCTGCCGTTGTGGTGCACTGTTAAAACCTGACAAAGCAGCTTGTTGATGCCTGCCATATCGGTAATCCTTGCCCTTCTGATCGTCACTTTATTCACCTCGCCTCGGTCTTCACCATTGCCTCAAGACAAACGGTGTCACCCTTTTTTGTGCGGAAATAATATACGCCGTTGCCGCCGTCGGCGCGCTCCACCGTCACGGTATCGCCAAACGCCGCCTCATGATGATATGCCAGCGACATGCCCGTTACGCGCACGACGGTGGGATCGGGCAGAAAATCGCATACCATATCGGGGTATTTCGTGTTATTCATGTGCATGTTATAGTCAAGATCGCCGTAAACGATGCGCCGCTCTCCCACTGCCTCAAACAAAAGCTCGCGCGGCATGCGAAAGCGCACGGGAGTCTCGGTCCACTCCTCGGGCTCGTTCTCAAACGCGAGCGGAAAATCGGTGCACCTTACAAGCGACTTGTCCGCCACGCGCACCAGCGCCCAAAGCGAATGGCAGCGTGCCACCAGCTCCTCGCCGCAAAAGACCTCAAAGCCGCGGGGATAGGTAAAGCCGCGCCCCTCGCAGGTAAAGGTCTCCACGCGGATCCTTTCAAACGCACCGAGCGGGCGCAGAATATCAAAGGCAATGCGGCTTAAAATAAAGCCAACGCCTTGGCTCTCGCGGATCGCATCAAGCGACTTGCCCGCCACCACAAACTGCATGTTGCTGGTCTCTTGCATGAGCGCCAAAAGCGTTGTGGGGCGCATTTCAAGCGCGGCATTGGTATCGTGCCAGCGCACGGTATAATGTTCAATATGTTTCATTTTCCACCATTTTAAGCACCAATTCTGTTTTTCTTTTATAAGCTATACCTTTTTGCCGATCGGCGAAAAATCATAACCACCTGTCAAACGGGGGCACAAGGGCTAAAAGCCCCATATATTACATTCTTGGTTCACGCTTTCCTTTAGCCTTCCCCAGCGGGGAAGGTGGCAGCCGAATGGCTGACGGATGAGGAGAGC
>CAZOWH010000139.1:1428-5358 GCA_964583425.1 uncultured Lachnospiraceae bacterium | reverse complement strand
GCACCCCCGCGCGCATCAACCGACGCTCGGTCGAGCTCTCCTTGCTCGAAGAGCAGCCGGGCGAGGAAAATGCCCTGCCCTACGCCGCAGACACCCCCGAGGGCTATATGGCTGGCATTGACCAGCTCCCCTGCCATATTGTTTATACAAATGCCGAAACCCACCGCATTATCCGCGAAAATCTATCCCGTTCCGCCATGTACGGCGGCCACATTCACGGCACAGGCCCGCGTTACTGCCCCTCGATTGAGGATAAGGTCGTGCGCTTTGCCGATAAGGAGCGCCACCAGCTCTTCCTTGAACCGATCGGCGCCGATACCGACGAGCTCTATCTACAAGGCTTTTCCACCTCTCTCCCCACCGACGTGCAGGCAGAAATGCTGCACACGCTCCCGGGCTTTGCGCATGCCGAAATGATGCGGTATGCCTACGCGATCGAATACGATTGCTGTAACCCCACCGAGCTGACTGCAACCCTTGAATTCCGCAGCATTGGCGGGCTTTTCGGTGCAGGACAGTTTAACGGCACCTCGGGCTACGAGGAAGCGGCGGCACAGGGCTTGCTTGCGGGCATCAACGCCGCACGCAAGGTAAAGGGCGAGGAGCCCGTTATATTATCCCGTGCAAGCTCTTACCTCGGCACCTTGGTGGATGATCTCATCATCAAGGGCACCAACGAGCCCTACCGTATGATGACCTCGCGCTCGGAATACCGTCTTTTGCTCCGTCAAGATAACGCCGATGCCCGTCTCACCCCCATCGGATATGAGATCGGGCTCATTGACGAGGCGCATTTTGCCGCTTTTCAACAAAAGCAAGCCAATATCGCGCGAGAGATCGCGCGATTGCAGACCACCTTTCTCTCTCCCGCACAGATCAACCCCTATTTGGCATCCGCCGAGCAGCCCACCGTCACAACAGGCATCTCTCTTGCCGAGCTGCTGCGCCGCCCCGGTATTACGTATGACACGCTCAAAAGCATAGGTGTGGCATGTGACACGCTCACCGCAAGGGAAACGCTATCCGTGGAGGTTCAAATTAAGTATGAAGGGTATATTAAGCGGCAGATGAGTGAAGTTTCACGGCATGATAAATTAGAGTCAAGAATGCTCCCTAACACCCTTGACTATCAAAAAATAAGCGGCTTACGCCTCGAAGCCGCGCAAAAGCTTACCGCCATGCGCCCCGCAACCGTTGGGCAAGCCTCGCGCATCAGCGGTGTCAGCCCCGCGGATATCTCTGTTTTGCTGATCTATCTTGGCATTCACTGATTTTTCGGGCATTCCGCGCATTTTTGCTGCTTTTCGGGCAGCTTTGGCTGTTTTCTGAGCGTCTTGCGCCATTTGCGGACGTTTTGGGCTGTTCGGCGGTTGTTTTGCGGGGGTTTCCCTTCTGCAGCTGTATTTGGCATCTTCACACACGCTGCCGACCGCTCTTGCTTGAGTTTGCTGTTCTTTTGCTGATATCGCGCCATTTCCCACCACTTCTTGCCGATTTTTACTATATATACTGTTTATTCAGGTCACGTTGCACCATTTTTTGCCTTTATTCACCATTTTCCCCATTCCCGCGTTGTTTATAACCAACTTGCCTCCCCCGGGGATATAACATCGGCAGCCATGGATGAGGATAGCCACGGCTATGAGCAACAAGCATCTGCCAACAATGTGCATCATTCTTTGCAAATAGCGGTGCGCGCATTATGCACCGTATATATGCGAAAATAATAGTTTTTTACTACCGTTCAAAGGAGCTTTTACTATATGGACTTTTTGGAATTTAATCGCTTTTTCGATACCGTTATGGCACATAATGGATTTTCAAGCATTGTGGACGAGCAGAAGTCAAGGAAGTTATATTTTTTGATGGATCACATGCTCGAGGTCAACAAAAGCATGAATTTGACCGCCATAAAAGAGGAAAAAGCGGTTGTCGTGCGACATTTTCTTGATAGCCTTACCGTACTGCCCTTTTTGCCCGAAAATGCCAAAATTCTTGATGTTGGGTGCGGCGCGGGCTTTCCTTGCCTGCCTGTGGGCGTTTTTCGCCCCGATCTTGCCATTACAGCACTTGACAGCACTGAAAAACGCATTAATTATGTGCGCGAGACCGCAAAAAGCCTCGAGATCCCGCATTTTACCGCGATTGCAGCACGTGCGGAGGAATTGGCGGGCGATAAGCGCCACCGCGAGCAATATGATGTTGTAACAGCCCGCGCAGTGGCAGCTTTGCCCGTGCTTGCCGAGCTTTGCCTGCCCTTTGTGCGCCTTGGCGGCACTTTTGTTGCCATGAAGGCAAAACGGGGCGAGGAGGAGCTGAAGGCGGCGCAAAGCGCCATTGCGCGACTTGGCGGCGAGGTGTCGGGCACAAAGACTGTTTTGCTTGTCAGCGAGGGTGAGGAGGACGAGCGACTGCTGATAGAGATCAAGAAGGTAAAGAAAACTCCCGCAGATCTCCCACGCGCCTACGCCAAAATCGTGAAGAAGCCACTTTGAGATGAAGAAACCGCTTTGAAGCAAGAAAGGCATTTCGAGCGTGCCATCCTAAAAATCGCAAGCATGCACAAGCAGCAGCAAGCAGCAACAAAAGAACAAGCCTGTACTCAGATCCACCGCGAGCAAGAGGTGTTGCTCGCGGTGGATTTTGTGTTTTGTTATTTTTTCAACAGCAACTGCGCAGCAGTCACCTTTTTCCGTTTTCAGCCGCAGCAATTCGCCAAAATAGCGCCATTTTTGGCGATAATTTCCATTTTTTGCCATTTTCATTGTGACAATTTTCTTGTCCCCACTATGATATGATGTATATGACCGCCGAAAGCGGCAGGAGGATACAAAAAAATGAAAGATTTTTATCAAAATACAGCGCAGCTCGCAAGAAGCACAACGCAAGATCCGGCAATTTTTCTTTCCGCCGAGCAGATCATCGCCCAAAATCACACGCAAATTGTCAAAAACGAGCAAAACATCATCATCAGACTTGCCAATTCTATTAAGAAATACGGCATTTTAGAACCTTTATCGGTAAAGCCGGCAAGCAATAGCGGTGGCTATCCCGTCTATGAGTTAATCGACGGAGAACGCCGTTATCGCGCCGCAGCCATTGCGGGAGTTAACAAGATCCCCTGTGTAATACTGCCGTTTGCCGATCCAAAATGCCTGCAGATTGCCGAAATTACACAATTAAGGCAGCAAAAGCTTCACTTTTTTGCCCTTGCAGAGGCATTTTTGCGGCTTTTAAACGAGTATCACATGACCCAAGAGGAAATCGCAAGGCGCATGGGGCTATCGCAATCGGCTGTGGCAAACAAGCTCCGACTATTAAAATTCACCCCGGAGGAGCGACGTCTGATCGTTACAAGCGAGCTGACCGAGCGCCACGCGCGGGCTTTTTTGCGCCTTTGCGATCCATTACAGCGCACAGAAGTAATCACGATCACGCAAAGAGATCGCTTGAATGTCGCCCAAACCGAGGCGCTGATCACAAAATATAGCGCAAGCAGCGCCCAAAACACAGACCTTGATGCAAAAGGCACAACAGCTGCAGAAGCAGGCGGCTTGGCAGAAACGAAGAGCCCTCTGCAATCGATAGCCCAACCACCAAAAATCGAACCCTCGAGCGCTTTTTTGGCCCCACCCATAGGACAAGCCGTCTTGAGTGAAAGGGATGCCTCAAACGCCCAAATTTCGCTGCTTGACATCCATTCGGGCGGCGTAATGCCGCGCAAATTCGCCCTGCGGGATCTAAAACCGCTCTATAATTCCATCGAAAGAACGCTTGGCATCTTTCAAAAAACCGGGGTTGCCGCAGAATATCGCAAGGAAGAGGATGAAAATGCAGCCCGCATCGTCATATACATCCCCAAACGCGGTTAACATCTTCAAAGGTTTGTTTCACGTGAAACATAAAAAACCAAGGCGCGCTATCTCCACA
>CAZOWH010000139.1:0-1328 GCA_964583425.1 uncultured Lachnospiraceae bacterium | reverse complement strand
TGTTTCACGTGAAAACTCTTGCGTGCGGTTTTCTCCTTTTCTTTTGCCGCGCGCAGACGGGTATCGCAAAAAATCTCAAAAAATACGCAAAATCCTGTTGCAAAACCGCACATTTAATGGTATAATGAGTACCACATACGAAGATGGCAAGCGCGATGACGCGGTGCGTCACAAGAAGACTTGCCCCTCGACGCGTGCCAAGATCAAACAGAAGGGAGCTTTGAAGCCGTGGGCAGGATCATTACATTTGCCAATCAAAAAGGCGGCGTGGGAAAAACGACCAGCGCTGTGAATACCGCCGCAAGCCTTGGATCTCTCGGCTTTGACACGCTTCTTATCGATCTTGACCCGCAAGGAAGCGCCACAAGCGGCGTTGGTGTGCGAAAAAAAGGTCTCAGATATACCGTGCGCGATGTTTTGGTAGGCGGTTGTCACGCAGAGGATGCAGTTGTGCACACGGGCTTCAAGAAGCTTGATCTGATTCCCGCCAACATTTCACTTGCCGGTGCGGAGTTTGATCTGCTTGACGGCGAGGGCGATGAGGCACATCTTAAAAGCGCACTTGCAGACATACGCTACCGCTACGATTACATTATTATTGATTGCCCACCCTCGCTTGGCATGCTTACCATCAATGCGTTGACCGCAAGCGACGGTGTGGTAATACCCATGCAGTGCGAATATTACGCGCTGGAGGGTCTCACACAGCTTTCAACCACACTGGGGCACATCAAAAAGCGCTACAATCCACGTTTATCCATGACGGGCATACTCCTTACCATGCACAATCCGCGTCTTTCCTTATCGGCACAGGTAAAGGAGGAGCTGAAAAAGCATTACGGAGATCGCGTATTTTCCACCACGATCGGCAGAAACGTGCGCCTTTCCGAGGCACCAAGCTTCGGCAAGCCGATCATTTATCACGACAAACATGCAAGGGGCACAGCAGATTATTTGCAATTTGCCAAGGAATTGCACGAAAGAGCTTGACTTTCGCCCCAAGCCACCAAATATAAAGAAAAGGAGAGAAACAAATGGCAAAAAAACAAAGTGCTCTCGGCAAAGACTTTTATTCTATTCTCGATGACAACATTATGGGCATGAAGGATGGCACCGCAACCACTCTGCGCATTTCCGAGATCGAGCCGCGCAGCGACCAGCCCCGCAAGCAATTTGACCGCGAGGCGCTGGAAGCATTGGCTGACAGCATTGCAGCATACGGTGTATTACAGCCGATTTTGGTCCGTCAAAACCCCAACTTTGAGGGGAATTACGAAATTATCGCAGGCGAGCGCCGCTGGCGCGCCGCAAGAATGGCAGGTCTTTCT
>CAZOWH010000138.1:0-5376 GCA_964583425.1 uncultured Lachnospiraceae bacterium | reverse complement strand
CAGCATTACAATAATTTTATTTACATCTCTTTCGCAGTTTCCGATAAGCAGGCCTTCGCTGCACTCGCAGCACAGGCAAAGGCAGCACTTTGAGAGTAAAAACCCGGTTACGCGCCGGGTTTTTCTCTGTTTTATAGGCGCGCTGTCAGGCGTGTCGCACAACGAGTTTTGACAGAATTTTTGAGGAAAAGTAGGGGGACGGTATGCAAAAACCGCAGGAAATGATCACTTCAAGGCAAAATCCGCTCGTGTCGCTCGTCGCAAAGCTTGCCGAGCGCAAGCACCGCGATGCCGAGGGGCTTTTTCGCTTTGATGGAAAAAAACTTTTTTTCGAGGCACTTGATGCCGCGCTGCCCTTAACGGCGGTGCTGCTGCGTGAGAGCGCGGCGGACGCGATCGTGGCTGCGGCGGGAGACCGCTACCTGCCCGCGGGCTGCCGCTGTGTGGTGCTCCCCGACAGCCTTTTTGACCGTATTTCCGAGGAAAAATCGCCCGAAGGGGTGATATCGATCTCAAAACGTCTTGACAAATTTCATAAAATCATTACAATAAATAAATGGCGTGTCGAGGATCCCGCCGCAGGTGCCGCGCGTGTGCTTTTTCTTGAAAGCGTGCGCGATCCAGGCAATCTCGGCACCATTGTGCGCTCCGCGCGCGCCTTTGACGTGGATCTTTTGGTCCTCTCCGACGACTGTGCCGATATCTACAACCCGCGCGTTTTGCGCGCCGCCATGGGCACGCTCTTTCACCAAAGGATTCTCGTTACATCGGAGCTTGCCGCGGTGGTGCGCGAATACGGCACACATGCGCGTGTGTTTGCCGCCACACTCGGCGACCGCTCGGTAAAGCTTGGCGAGGTCTCGCTCCGTGCAGGGGATGCCGTGCTTGTCGGTAACGAGGGGCATGGACTTTCACGCGAGGTGATCGATGCCGCTACCGATAGCATTTATATCCCCATGGCCGCGGGCGTGGAATCGCTGAACGCAGGTGTTGCAGCCTCGGTGCTTTTGTGGGAGCTTTACAGAGGTGAAGCGCATGCGTGAGGAAAAGAGCGCTGCGGCATGGGTTGCTTTGTCCCTTGCCCTCGGTCCGCGCAGTGCGCGCCTGAAGCCGCTTTTGCAGCATTTCGGCACACCCGAGGCGGTGCTTGCCGCCACCGAGCGTGAGCTTTTGTCGGTTCTGCCTGAGCTTGGCAAGGGCGCGATCGCTGCATTAAAGTACCCGAAATACGAGCGTGAGGTCACACGGATACTCGACTACTGCCATCGCAGGGGTGTGCAGATACTAACGCCCGATATGGCGGCATATCCCACCTCGCTTTTCGCGATTCCCGAGCCGCCCGCTGTTCTTTACTGCCTTGGTAAGCTGCCAAAGAGCGGCACGCGCCCCTTTGTCGGCGTGGTGGGCGCGCGGCATACCGATGCATACGGCGAGCGTATGGCGTATAAACTATCCTTTGAGCTTGCCGCCGCGGGTGCGGTGGTCGTCAGCGGACTTGCCGAGGGGATCGACGGTATTGCCGCAGCAGCCGCGATCGATGCAGGCACCCCCACGGTTGCCGTGCTTGGCTGCGGCATTGACAGAGTCTACCCCAAGCATCACACGCGTCTGTTTTCCGAGGTGGCTGAGTTCGGTGCCGTTGTCACCGAATATGCGCCGGGCACACCGCCAAACGCATGGAATTTTCCCGCAAGAAACCGCATCATCAGCGCCTTGTCCGAGGCAGTTGTGGTGGTAGAGGCGGGCGAGAAAAGTGGCGCGCTTATTACCGCACGCTATGCGCTTTTGCAGGGAAAATCGCTGTTTGCCGTACCCGGTGACGCAGATAGCCCGCGCTCTGCAGGCTCTAATATTCTTTTGCGTGCCGGTGCCATGATAGCGCTGACAGCCGAGGATATTCTCTCGCATTTTCGTTTTCTCTACCGTGACACGCTTGATATGCATGTACCCGAGGAGGCTTTGCAATACCGAGACGTTACCCCCGAAAAGCTCCGTGCACACGGCTTGCGTGCAGCAAGAACCGAGCCTTTCGCAAAGATGAAGGCTGCCGAAAAAGCGCCAAGCTCGCGCGCGAAAAGGATCGCAGAGGCGGCTGTACCCGCCGGACCCGTTACGGAAAGTGCGCAGCATGAGGCGCCCCCTGACAGAGAAGCGGTGCTTTCCTCGCTTTCGCCAAAGGACAGAGAACTTTATGAAAAATTGCCCGAGGCGCCCTTTACCGTTGACCATTTGGTCGGCATCGGCGTGACCGCGCGCGAGGCGGTTGCGGCAATGACCTTGTTTGAAATACTCGCGCTCGTGGCATCGCGTCCGGGCGGTACATACCAAAAGCTGATGTGATGCTGCGCGAAAGCTTGAAGTTAATTTATTTGAAAGGAAATATACATGGCAAATCTCGTGATCGTGGAGTCGCCCTCTAAAGCGACTGCCATCAAAAAGTATCTAGGCTCCAATTACAAAGTTATCGCCTCAAAGGGGCACGTGCGCGATCTTCCCAAAAGCTCGCTCAGCGTGGATGTGGAAAACGGCTTTGAGGCGCATTATATCAACATTCGCGGCAAGGGCGATCTCATCAAGGAGATTCGTAAAGAGGCGAAGGCTGCCAAAAAGGTCTTTCTCGCGCCCGACCCTGACCGCGAGGGCGAGGCTATTGCATGGCACCTTGCAGCGGCACTTGGGCTCGATCCCGCCAAGACCCTGCGCGTGACCTTCAACGAGATCACGCCCGATGTGGTGCGTGCCGCCATCAAGTCGCCCCGCGCTATTGATATGAACCTTGTCAATGCGCAGCAAACACGCCGTATCTGGGACCGTGTTGTAGGCTATAAGCTCTCCCCGTATCTCTGGAAATCCGTAAAGAACGGTCTTTCGGCAGGTCGTGTGCAATCGGTCGCCTCCCGTATTATCGTAGATCGCGAGGAGGAGATCCGTGCCTTCAAGCCCGAGGAATACTGGACCATTGATGTGTCGGTCGGTACGGGTGACAAGGCGTTTGTTGTGCGCTTTTACGGCAATATCGACGGTAGGATCAAGCTGCCCGATGAGGCAAGCGCCAAATTTGTGGTGGATGCCGTCAAGGGCAAGGATTTCACCGTTAAGAGCGTAAAGCGCGCCAGCCGTCAAAAGCTTCCGGCGCCCCCCTTTACCACCTCCACCATGCAGCAGGAGGCATCGCGCAAGCTCGGCTTCCAGTCTCAGCGTATCATGCGCGTGGCGCAGGAGCTGTATGAGGGTATCAATATCGGCACCGAAAACGGCGGTGTGCAGGGTCTTATCACCTACATGCGTACCGACTCGCTTCGCGTATCCGCCGATGCACAGAGTGTCGCACGTGAGTTTATCACAGCAAAATACGGCGAGGGCGCTTGTCCCAAAACGCCCCGCGTTTACAAGGCAAAGGCAGGCGCGCAGGATGCGCACGAGGCGATCCGCCCCGCAAACGTGGCGCTTGAGCCCGCCAAGGTGCATAAGTATCTCACCGTTGACCAATACCGTCTTTATAAGCTGATCTGGGAGCGCTTTGTGGCAAGCCAGATGGAGTCCGCCACCCTTAATACTCAAACGCTTGAGCTCGAATGTGCGGGCTATATGTTCCGTGCCAGCGGCTACAGCGTAGCTACCCCGGGCTATATGGCGGTTTACGAGGAGAGTGAGGATGAGGATGCCCGCGCCGATGCACATGACGAGCAGCGTGACCTGCGCATTCCCGATCTTACCGAAAATGAGCGCCTTGCGGCGCAAAGCGTTGTGCCCCAGTGCCATTTTACCGAGCCCCCCGCTCGCTACACCGAGGCTTCACTCATCAAATTCCTTGATGAGAAGGGGATCGGTCGTCCCAGCACCTATAACACCATCATCACTACCATCGTGTCGCGCAATTATGTCACACGTGATGGAAAATCTCTTGTGCCCACGCCCCTCGGTGAGGTCACGACCAAGCTGATGAAGGAGAACTTTGCCGATATCGTTGACTATACCTTCACCGCACAAATGGAGAACGAGCTCGATGAGATCGAGGAGGGCAATGCCGATATGACCGCCGTGCTCGAAAAATTCTGGCAGGGCTTCTCCCGTGAGCTGGAGAACGCCGAAAAAACCATCGGCAAGGGTGATTTCCGCCTGCCCGTTGAGGAGACCGATATCATCTGCGAGAAGTGCGGCGCCAAAATGGTGATCAAGAACGGCAGATACGGCAAGTTTGCCGCGTGCCCCAACTATCCCACCTGTAAAAACACCAAGCCGCTTGATACCGAGAAGCCCGATGCGGCAGAGGAAAAGCCCGAGAAAAAGGCTCCTGTTGTGGCAGATTTCAAGTGCGAGCTCTGCGGTGGCGACATGGTACAGCGCACGGGTCGCTACGGCACCTTCTTTGCTTGTGCCAATTACCCCTCCTGTACCTTCACCAAGCAAAAGACCAAGGAGTTGGATGTGCCTTGCCCCAAGTGTGCGGCAAAGATCCTGATCAAGACAGGTCGCAACAAGACGGTATTCTATAGCTGCGAGCGCTATCCCGAGTGCGATTTCTCCTCCTGGGATATGCCTGTTGCCGAAAAATGCCCCGATTGCGGCAATATGCTCTTCCGCAAAAAGGGCAAGCCCGTGCTGGTTTGCCATGAGAAGACCTGCGGCTACCGCCGTGAGGTAGCCGAGACAGCAAGCGAAACGGAGACCGAGGCATGAGCGAGTGCCTCGTGCGTGTGCTCGGCGCAGGGCTTGCAGGCTGTGAGGCGGCGTGGCAGATCGCCGAGCGCGGTGTGCGCGTGCGCCTTACCGAAATGAAGCCAAGCAAAAAAACACCCGCTCACCATAGCGTGGGCTTTGCCGAGCTTTGCTGCTCCAACTCACTGCGCTCCGATGCATTGTCGAATGCTGTCGGGCTCTTAAAGGAGGAAATGCGCCGTGTAGGGTCCCTTGTGCTCGCGGCGGCAGATGCCACGCGTGTGCCAGCGGGCTCGGCGTTGGCGGTTGACCGTGAGCTCTTTTCGGCATATATTACCGAGCGTGTGAAAAATCACCCCCTCATCGAGCTTGAGGAGGGCGAGGTGACAAGGCTGCCCGAAGCGGGCGTTACCGTGGTGGCGACAGGTCCCCTTACCACCGATCCGCTTGCCGCCGATATCGCGGCGCTGACGGGCGGCGCAGGGCTGCATTTCTTTGATGCGGTCGCCCCTATTGTAGAGTTTTCAAGCATTGATATGGATACGGCATTTTTTGCCTCACGCTATGACAAGGGAGATGCCGATTACATCAACTGCCCGATGACAAGAGAGCAGTACGATGTGTTTTATAACGAGCTGATCGGCGCCCGCGAGGCGGAGCTGAAGGACTTTGATAAAAAGGAGCTGAAGGTCTTTGAGGGGTGCATGCCCGTTGAGG
>CAZOWH010000137.1:0-5382 GCA_964583425.1 uncultured Lachnospiraceae bacterium | reverse complement strand
AATGCAAAAGGTATAAAAAAGAACACGGCAGGCGGGATCTGATAAGATTCCGCCTGCTTTTTCAAAAACGGAGGAAAGTATGTTAAAGCATTTATGTCCTTGCTGCGGTCGCCATTGCTATCTCGATGAGGTGCAGTGCGAAAGAGGCACAGAATACAGAGAAACAGGCGTGATTCCACCTCGCAAGCCCCGCCCCGACGGAAACGGCGAGAGAAAAAAACCCTCAGAGAAGAAAATGCAATATCTGGCGCTTGACCGTGATGGCAGACTTTTGTGGAATCTTCGGGAAATGGGCGATACGATGCGCGCACTTGAGGAAGTGGGCGAGTGTGATCCCCTTTCCTGCCTGCGCGATGAGGACAAAGCCGATCTTTTGATGCTGCTTGAAAAGCTGAAGCACAGTTGGCACCATAAAAAATAAACCGTAAAGGAGGAAACTTGATGAAATACAAGGAATCCGAAGAAATGTATCTGGAAACGATCTATGTTTTGAAGCAGAAAAATCCCAATCTGCGCTCGATCCACATTGCAAACGAGCTTGGATATTCCAAGCCGAGCATTTGCAACGCAATGAAAAAGCTTCGCGAAAAAAACTATGTCAGCATCGACTCCTCCGGTATAATCAGCTTGACCGAGGTGGGCCGTAAGCTGGCACTTGATATTTACGAAAGACACCACCTTTTGACGACGATGCTGGTAGATCTCGGTGCAGATGCGGCACTTGCCGAGGAAAACGCTTGCAGGATAGAGCATGTGATCTCCCAAGACCTTGTGGAGATCATACGCAATCACCAACACGGCAAAGTGAAAGCAACGTAACCGCGGATCAGAATAGCGGTAACCCGAAGCAGTGTTACCGCTTTTCAAAGCATAAAACCAAGAAGGACTATTTGTATGTGGCTTATAGCGGCAATATTATCGGCGGTGTTTGCGGGGCTCACCGCCATTCTCGCAAAATGCGGAATACGAAAAACAAGCTCAGATGTGGCAACGGCGTTGCGTACCATTGTTGTGCTTTTGTTTTCGGTCATTATGGTGCTTATCGTGGGCTCACAACGCACGATCGTGAGCATTGCACCAAGATCGTGGCTATTTCTCATCCTATCGGGACTCGCGACGGGAGCCTCATGGATCTGCTATTTTAAGGCATTATCCGTGGGTGATGTAAACAAGGTTGCCCCCATTGATAAATCCAGCACCATATTGTCGGTGCTCCTCGCAATTATCCTTTTCGGCGAGATCAATCATCTTGCCGTTAAGCTAATCGGCACTGCTTTGATCGGTGTTGGTACATACCTTATGATCGAGAAGAAAGCTACCGACAAGGAAACGAAAAACGCTAAATGGATCGTTTATGCCGTGCTTTCCGCAGTGTTTGCGGCATTGACCTCCATACTGGCAAAGATCGGTATTACCGGTGTCGAATCGAACCTTGGAACCGCAATACGCACCGCCGTGGTTCTCCTCATGGCATGGGGCATCGTCTTTGCTAAGGGTAAAGGAAGAGAGCTAAAGGGACTTGACAGAAAAGAGCTTGTGTTTATCGGACTTTCCGGACTTGCAACGGGCGCATCGTGGATCTCTTATTATTACGCTGTACAAAACGGCATTCTCAACGTGGTCGTTCCCATTGATAAAATGAGCATTCTCCTGACGGTGTTATTCTCCGTTATCTTCTTGAAGGAAAAGCTCTCCAAAAAGGCGATCATCGGACTTTGCCTGATGTGCCTCGGCACACTTGCAATGGTCATTTGGGCATGACGAATAAGGAAAACGAATGCCTTGAAAGGATCTTAACAAATCCCCCTCTCCTTATGATGCTTTCCATAGCTCTTTCTCACATGCAGTGCCTTGACGAATACTAATGAAATAAAGATAAGCAATACGGCATACCTCCTCCGAGGTATGCCGTATTGCTTTTTGAATTATTCTATTTCGGAATATCCGCTGAAGCAAGATGGCTTTTATCGGTCAACCGTGGGGATCCAGACCTCGTATTCCGAGTCCTCGTCCCATGTTTTGCCAACACTGGAGAAATCGGTCACCGTCATGCTACCACCGTCTGAAAGCGGCACGGCAAGTGCCGTAAGCGTATCAAAGGGAACGGCGTCGGCGGGCAGGAGCGTAGCATCGGTGTAACCGTTTTCGTCCACTAATACCGATACGGGCTCGAAATCGTTACCCGCGATCCCTGCCTCGCGCGCGAGCACCAGCGGGCCGCGGCGAAGTGACAGATGGTATTTTTCCTCGGGCGCCTCGGTAACCTCTACCGTACCGCCGCCCTTGGCGCTCCCCTGCCTGATCACATCCTTGCCCCAAGGCTGCGGGCGGAGCACCTCGGTACGCATATCAAGCGAGAGCACGAGCTCATCACCCGCTTGGAAGGTGGTGGCAACGGTGGTATAGCCCGCGGTAACCGTCAGCGCTTCACCGTTGAGGGTAAGGGATGTCTTGGCGCTCCAAGCGGGCACGCGCAGATCAAGCGCAAACGCCTCCTTGGCGGGCAGCTCCACCCGTACCGTTACAACACCGCCGCGCGGATAGCCGCCCGAAACCGTCAACTTCAGCTTATTCCCCGCGGGGGTCACGGTCTCATATACACCGTCATCGTAAAGATTCAGCACAAGCCCGCCCTCGCGGCGCATGAGAGCCACGTGCGCGGTAAGACCGACACCCGCCGCACCAATGCAAGCGCAGCAGCCGTAATAGGTGCGGTCAACCATTTGCTGTGTACCGCCAACGGTGCGACCGCGCGTGCTGCGCAAAAGGTCTGCATAGCTATCAAATGCAAGATAGGTAGCGATCGGCTCACCGTACTTGATAAAGCCGCGACTCAGGCGCTCGGGGAAGGCGCAGTGATGCGTGTTTAACGCACCACGGTATGCGTTATAGAGCGATTGCTCAAAGCAATCGGCATATCTGGCATCACCCGTGAGCATCAGCATACGGATACAGAATTTCATCCAAGTGACCGTGACGCAGGTCTCCTGCTTGATACCCTTGAAGAAATCGGATACCTGGCGGGCACCCGAATGGTCAAACAGCTCGTGCGTGAGACCCGCACAGCCAATGACGGTGATCTCACCCTCAAATATGCGGCGACCAAAGTTTTCTACCGCGCGGCGGTACTCCTCCTTGCCCGTGGCAAGGTAATACGCAAGCACGCCCTCAAAAAACGACATCATCTCATATGCCTTGGTAACGGGATACTGATAGGGCGCCACGGTATCCTCGATCGCCAGCTGCAGAATATTGCCCCATTGGCTGCCACCCTCGCCCACGATGTGCGTGGCAAAGTCAAGGTATTTTTGCATACCCGTGATATTGTAAAGCATCATAACGGGCTCAAGGATCGAGGAGGCGTTAAGCCCCCCCCATGCATCGGAAGCCTTGATGATGGGCAGCTTGGCTGGCGCCTCACCGATACGATCGATCATATAGTCCATATGGCGCTTTACAAAGGTTAAAATCTCCTCGGAGAGCTTGGGATCGTGGCAGATCTCACGGAAATAGAGCATACCCAGCGCCACGTACTTGCGCCCCCACACATCCCATGAGAAAAACTCCTTCTCGCGGGTGTAGGTGCTGACGCGCCCATCCTCCTCGGCAACCGACATCATATCGGTGACGGTTTCGCGCAAGACCTCGTAAAGCGCCTCATTATGCGTACAGGAATAAACAAACGCACCGCCGCGCATCATCTTGCCCCAATACTCACAACGCCAGCCGCCCGTAGCATCCGCCTTGGTGCGATACTGCTCCACAAAGCGCACCCACAGGGTTTTATCCATCAGCTGTGTTTCGGTTACAAAATCCAGCATTGTGCTGATATCACCCGTAAAGGTAACACGCTTGGCAGTATCGGGGGCGAGCCCCTTTATCCTTTTTGCCTCATCACTTTCATGCAGAAAAAACAAAGGTTTCATAGATATGCTCCTTTCGGCGGCAGATATGCCGTTGCTTTGCCTTCATTATATGCTTTTGCAAAAAAACTGTCAACGCTCTTTTATATGCCAAAAACTGCTTTTTATTATGGAAAAGCTGCAGAATTGCGTCACCATGTGCGCATACGCAGCTTGGGGATGTATTTTGCAAAAGCACTTGACTGTACGCACCCCACATGGTATAATACCTATATCCCCCCATGGGGGATATGAAAGGAGCTTGTTATGCATCAGCACGAGCACACAAAAGCAGTATTAAACAGGATGTCCCGTGCCATTGGACACATGAGCGCGGTGAAGAAAATGATCGAGGATGGCAGAGACTGCAGTGAGATCCTCATTCAGCTGTCCGCCGTTCGCGCAGAGATCACAAATGTCAGCAAGGTTATATTAAAGGATCACATTGACCACTGCATTGTAGATGCGGTAAAGGAAAACGATTCCAATGCCATTGCAAGCCTGAAAGGAGCGATAGACAAGCTGCTATGAAGCAATCGATGAAGGCGGGCATTTTGCTCGCGATCTTGGCTGCCGCCTTTTATGCCGTCAATGCCCCTTTTTCCAAATTGCTATTAAACGACATGCCACCCACGCTGATGGCGGGCTTTCTCTACATCGGTGCGGGGCTTGGCATGGGCATTATTGCCTTGCTCCGCAAGGCAACAAAAGCCGATCATGAGGCTGCCGGGTGGACGCGCGCCGAGCTGCCCTATGCCATTGCCATGATCCTTTTGGATATTGCCGCACCGATCTGCCTTTTGGTGGGTCTTAATGCTACCACGGCGGCAAACGCCTCGCTGCTGGGCAATTTTGAGATCGTAGCCACGGCAATGATCGCGCTGGCGGTGTTCAAGGAAAAAATCAGCCCCCGTCTTTGGGGCGGCATCGTGTGCGTGACCCTCTCCTGCGCCCTGCTCTCCTTTGAGGATCTTGCGGGTCTGCAATTTTCTTACGGCTCACTCTTTATTCTGCTTGCCGCGATCTGCTGGGGCGTGGAAAACAACTGCACCAGAAGGCTTTCCGCCAAGGATCCCCTGCAGATCGTACTGCTTAAGGGTATTTTTTCGGGCATGGGCTCGGTGATCATTGGCTTGTCGATCGGGGAGCGTGTCACGTCCTTCCCCGTTGTTCTTGCCGTACTGGGTGTCGGCTTTGTGGCATACGGACTCAGTATATTCCTCTATGTCTACGCGCAGCGCCTGCTCGGCGCAGCAAGAACCAGCGCCTATTACGCCATTGCACCGTTTATCGGCACACTTCTCTCGCTTGCGATCTTCCGCGAGCTGCCGCACTACACCTATTTTATTGCACTTGGCTTCATGATCATTGGTGCATGGCTGTGCGCGAAGGACGAGCCTGTGCTTAAGAAGAAAAAACCACGCAAAAATGAAGAAACATAAGCAGTATAATGGTTCAAAAATAAAAATCCACCCGCATA
>CAZOWH010000136.1:0-5386 GCA_964583425.1 uncultured Lachnospiraceae bacterium | reverse complement strand
CTCCAACTCCTCCCGTGTGACGGGGATGATCGGCTCATGCGTATTGAAATGGATATAGGTAAAGCTGCACAAGGTATCCCCCACGGGGCGGCGTACATAGGGCTGCTCGGCGGGGATCAGCAAAAGCTGTCCCTTATTTAAGGTATAGTCCTGTGAATTGATGGTAAACACGCAGATGCCATCTCTCACATATACCAAAATGTTTCGCTTGTCGGCACAGCGCCACACGGTCTTTCGTGTCAGCATTGAGACCTCGCTGACCTCGGGGAGGGGCTGTACCGGAATGCGATAGTACATAAAACACCTCCATGTTAATTTTGTGCTATTTTTTGGTCGTATTGTGCATTTACTTGCCACGCGCGTGTGTGCTATAATGCGCTTGTAGGGCAAGTGAAGCTCACGTTGCTGATTTCATTATACAAAAGCCCTGTTTGTTTGTCAAGAATGAAATTTTGAGGAGGCAAAGGAACATGAAAAAGACCTGGAAGGTAGCCGTTGTTGGGTGCGGCATGTTTGCACATGCGCAGTACCTGCCCAACATCACCAAGGAGGCAAACGCGGTATGCGTTGCCGTTTGTGATATCGTAGCCGAGCGCGCCCGCGCGGCAAGCGAAAAATACGGTGTGGCGGAGTGGTACACCAATGTTGACGAAATGATAGAAAAGTGCGATTTCGATATCGCCATTGACGTGGCGTCGATCCAGGCGCACCATGAGCTGAATATGAAGCTGCTTTCGGCAGGGAAGCATCTGATCTCCCAAAAGCCCGCCGCACCCACGGTGGAGCTGCTCACCGAGCAGATCGAGCTGGCGAAGAAAATGGGCGTCAAGTTTGTTTGCGTGCCGATCCATCCCATGCGCTACGACCTGAATTTTGCCAAGCAGATGATGCGCGACGGCGTGATCGGCGAGCCCGCTTACCTCAAGTGTAACCTCGCGCACGGCGGCCCCGAGTACTTCCAGTACCGCGATGCCGATCCCTCCTGGTTCTATGAGGATGGCGCGGGTGCTTTGGTCGATATGGGCGTGCACGGTCTGCAGATCGTAACCACCATGTTCGGGCCTGTTCAGAGCATCAGCTGTACCGCCGCCATTACCGATCCCGCCCGTACCGTGCGCTCGGGCAAGTATAACGGTCTTCAGATCAAATCCGACAAAATTCCCGATGTATATCTTATCACCCTTACCTTTGAAAACGGTAAGATCGGCTTTATCGATACCGGCTTCTCGCAAAAGGCTTCAAAGACCCCGCAGCTTGAAATTTACGGCACCGAGGGTACCATTACCTTCAGCAAGCCTTACATGGAAAACCCCGCTCCCGAGGTATATATGGATTGCCCTGAGCGCGGCATCCGCGGCTGGATCAGCCCCGCCGCATGGGAGACCAAAAACGAAAAGCTGAAGAGCCAGTGCTGTTGCCTTCGTGACATCATTCGCGCCATTGAGGGAGATAAGGAACCCGTGCTTTCTCCCGAGCACGCACGCCATGTGCTTGAGATCATGTGCAAGATCACCGAGGCGATCGAGAGCGGTGCAACCGTTGCCATCGATACCACGTTTTAAAGGGGAGTGACTGCAATGAAAAAGCTGAAGGTTGCGTTCTTTGGACTCGCACATCCGCACGTAACGGCACTGTATAAAACCATTGCCAATTATCCTGAGGATTTTGAGATCATCGGCTTTGCCGAGGTGCCCATGCCCTCGCCCGAGCCCGATCAATACGAGGCGCGCCGAACGGGCATGCGCGACAAGCGCGGCATCCGTGAGTTTGCCGATTGGCAGGAGCTGATTGTCGAAAAGCCCGATTTTGCCATTGTCAATTCGGATAACGCCTCGCGTGAGGAAATCTGCTGCACGCTGCTGGCTGCCGGCATTCACGTGCTTGACGAAAAGCCCATGGCAGTGAGTCTCGCGGCGGCACAGCATATGTGTGCCGTGGCAGAGGAAAACGGTGTTAAGATGCTGACCAACTGGCCCATTGCGTGGTTTCCCGCATTCCGTATTGCCAAAAGGCTGCTCGACGAGGGTAAGATCGGCAGGCTCATGCGCGTGACCTACCGTAGCCCCGCCACGTGGGGCCCCTTTTCCTACTCTCCCGACGGCGAGCTGCCGTCCGACGAGACTCTTGCCCGCAGCTGGTGGTACAAAAAGGAAAACGGCGGCGGCTCGATCCTTGATTACGCCTGCTACGGCGCTATGCTTTCAAGCTGGATGTTCGGCAAGCCTGCCGAGCGCGTTACCGCTGTTGCCAAAAACTTTTGCGTGCCCTTTGCCGATGTAGAGGATTACAGCGCCATGCTGCTTGATTTCGGCGACGGTGTGGGGCTTCTTGAGGGCTCCTGGTCGACCTACAATCCCGGAGAGATCCCCACGGGTCCCGTGCTTTACGGCACCGATGGCGTGATCGTTTGCGACCGCCACACTTCAACCGTCAAGTATTACAAGGGCAGAAGCCACAAGCCCGTAGCGCCCACCGAGGTGATCGACGCAGGGCTTGACCAGCAGGCAACCCTGCTTGGCGCACATCTCGCGCGCGTGCTGCGCGGCGAGGAGGAGCCCGATGAGGTAATTGCCCCCGCGCTCAATCTTGCCGTTGTTGCCGCCCTTGAGGCGGGCGCAAAATCCGCCAAGACCGGCATAGCCGAGTCAACCAATATCAAATAACAAAGTGAGGATACCGTGATGAAAAAATTGAAAGTTGCCGTGATCGGCACAGGTATGATTGCAAACAGTGCACATTTTCCCGCGTTAAACATTTTACGCGCAGAGGGGCTTGTGGAGGTGGTCGGCGTTGCCGATATCCGCGAGGAGGTTGCCGCCGAGACCGCAAAAAGACATGACGTCCCCAATTATTATAAAGATCCCCAAAAGATGCTCGATGAGCTGAAGCCCGATTTCGTAGCCGTTTGCACGCCCAATATGTACCACAAGGAGTGGACCATCAAGGCACTGCAGGCAGGTGCGCACGTAGCATGCGAAAAGCCCCTTGCCCTCACCGTTAAGGATGCCGAGGAGATGTGGCAGACCGCCAAGGATTGCGGCAAGATGCTTTTCCCCTGTCAGTGCATGAGATGGAGAAACTACATGCAGCAGTCAAAGGCGCTGGTTGACAGCGGAGAGCTGGGTGACGTTTACTTCTCCGATATCGAGTTTATCAGAAGAATAGGCATTCCCACGTGGGGCTTTTTTCACATGAAGGAGCACAACTTCGGCGGCCCCTTCTGCGACCTTGGTGTGCATCTCATTGACTCGCTTTTGTGGATCGTGGGTGACAAAAAGGTTGAGGCGGTCTCGGGCAGTGCTTATACCAAGATCGCAAATCAGGGTGAGGATATTCTCCTCAGCATTGCCGAAAGCGGTGCGTATTCGGGCGCATTTACACCGAGAAAATACGACTATAAGGAATTTAACGTAGAGGAGTTTTCCACTGGCTTTATGCGCCTTGAGGGCGGTATGGGTGTAAACTTTAAGTTCTCTTGGGCACTCAATCTTCCCACCACCAACCTGGATATGGTCATTTGTGGTGACAAGGGCGGTCTTTCCGTCAATAAGGAACGCCTTTACAAGAACATTGGCAGATACCAGACCGAGTGCGATATGAAGTGGTTTGATAACGGCGCATACAAGGGTGTTGCCTTCGAGCAGCACAGATACATGTATCGCAATATCATCAACACACTTGCAGGCAAGGAGGAGTTCCTCATCAAGAAGCACCAGAACCTTGAGGTCACCAAGGCGATCGAATGCTTCTATCGCTCGGCAGAGCTTGGCAGAGAGGTACGTGCGGAGGAGCTGAAATAAAGCTTCTCTATTGGCGGTACAGGCTCCGAAAAGGAACAGCTGTGCCTTTTCGGAGCTCTTTAGGTATGCGCAAAATGCACCGTAATGCTTGCTTTGTGCTATTTTTGGGTGGTGTTGTGCATTTACTTATCGCGTGCGCATGTGCTATAATGCGCATAGCACCAGTATAGATTTTGGTTTGTAAGATTTTTTCTGCCAAAAGATTGAATTAAGCTATAAAAATCGTGGAGGAGTCAAAATGAAAATACGTTCTGTTATTGTAGGCTGCGCGCATATGCACGTGAATGAGATCGCACTTTATATCAGCGGTCAGCCCGACAGCTTGCTTTGCGGTGTTGCCGATGTGCCTGCGGTGCTGCCCGAGAATACCGAAAAGCGCTATACCCGTGCATGGAATTTGCAAAATATCGTCACCAATTACGGCGCTGTGGCATATGACGATTACCGCGCGATGCTTGATGAGGTAAAGCCCGATGTCGCGTATCTGCTTTGCGAAAACTATCGCAAGGCGGAGGTTGCCGAGGAGATTGCAAAGCGCGGTATTGATGTGATCATTGAAAAGCCGATGGCTGTCGATCCCGAAAGCGCCGTTAGGATCGTGGCGCTGAAGGAAAAGTACGGTGTCAATATTTTCGTAAACTGGCCGGTTGCTTGGCGCAAGTATGTGCGCGAAATGAAGGCAACGCTTGACAGCGGTGCCGTTGGTAAACTGAAAAAGCTCCGTTACCTCAACGGTCACACAGGTCCGCTCGGTAAGGGGGCGAGACACCGTGGTGTTGCCGCCAATGCCGAGGAAATGACCGATGCCGAGCGCAGCCGCACCTGGTGGTACCGCTCTGAGTGCGGCGGCGGTGCATTCCTTGATATCCTTTGCTACGGGTGCTATTTTACCCGTTGGATGTTCGGCAAAAAGCCGCTTACCATGCTTTCTTATGCAGCCAATCTCGGCACGCCGTACGGTGACGTGGAGGATAACCTTGCTGCGATCGCAACCTTTGAGGATGGCTTTAGCGTCCTCGAGGGTACATGGACTACGCCGCGCCGTCGTATGCCTACGGGTCCCGAGGTAATTTGCGAGGAGGGCGCTATTTGGTGTGACGGTGTGCCGGACGGCGAGGCGTTTGTCGCCGCCACCGATATCTACGGCAGTGATATCGAAATTTGCAAGCTTGACGATGACGATACTTATCAAAATATGCCTTGGCACTATGCGGCATTCCGCCTTGCGGGTAAGCCGATCGCCGAGACACTGACCGCTGAATTTAATGCCGACGTGGTAGAGATGATCGATGCCGCAAGACGCTCGAACCTCTCGAAAAAGGCAGAAACCGTATAATGGTATGGAAAAAGCACTGATCACCGAAATTCAGCGTTTTTCGATCCATGACGGACCGGGCATCCGCACCACCGTATTTTTGAAGGGCTGCCCCCTGCGGTGTGCGTGGTGCCATAACCCCGAAACGATCTCGTTTGAAAGGGAACAATTCTTTTATCCCGAAAAATGCATTTCCTGCGGCAAATGCGCAGAGGGGTGCTATAGCGGCGCACGTGTGACGTGCGGCAGGGAAATGACGGTTGCCGAGGTG
>CAZOWH010000135.1:0-5436 GCA_964583425.1 uncultured Lachnospiraceae bacterium | reverse complement strand
TCAACCGCCTCCGCACTTGATGCGAACGGTGTTTCATGGAACTAAACGGAAAAAGCGGGTTTTATAAACAAACCCGCTTTTTTTATTGACATTGATCTTTGTTTGTGCTATCATAAAGAGAGTGAAAAGAAAGGCTGATGCTCTATGAAAATAGGATTTGTTTCGCTTGGCTGCTCCAAAAATCAGCTCGATACCGAGGTGATGCTGCATGAGCTGCTGAGCGCAGGGTATGAGGTCACACCCGATGAGACCGAGGCAGATGTTGTCATTATCAACACCTGCGCATTTATTGAAAGCGCCAAAAAAGAGGCGATCGATAACATTTTGGATATCGCGTGGCTAAAAAAGCACCGCAAGCTGAAGGGCATTGTTGTAACGGGTTGCCTGTCCGAGCGCTACCGTGAGGAGATCTTTGCCGAGCTGCCCGAGGTAGATGCACTTCTTGGTGTTGGCAGTATCCACAACATCGTGGAGGCGGTTGACAGTGTGTTGGCGCGCTCGAAAAACAAAAAGCTGCAAAAATATGCCTCGTTTGAGGAGAAAAACAGTGTGCGGCTTGGCGGTGATCGCGTGCTGACCACGCCCGAGTTTTATTCCTATTTAAAGATCTCCGAAGGGTGCGATAACTGCTGCACCTACTGCGCGATCCCTTCGATCCGCGGGCGCTTTCGCTCCCGCCCGATGGAGGATCTGATCGCCGAGGCAAAGCAGCTGGAGGCACTTGGGGTACAAGAGTTGAATATCATTGCACAGGATGTGACACGCTACGGTAAGGATCTTTATGGTGATTACCGCCTGCACGAGCTGCTGCACCGCATTACCGAGGAAACCGCTATTCCGTGGATCCGCTTGCTATACTGCTACCCCGATAAAATGACCGATGCACTCATTGCCGAGATCCGCGACAATCCGCGCATTGTGAAATATATCGATCTGCCCCTGCAGCACATTGCCGATCCCGTGCTGAAGCGCATGAACCGCCACGGCGATAGCCAAACGGTGCGCGAGGTGGTGAAGAAGCTCCGCCGTGAGATCAAGGGTCTGACACTGCGTACCACCTTTATCGTCGGCTTCCCCGGTGAGACCGAGGAGGATTTTGCCGAACTTTCCGCCTTTGTGGATGAGGCAAAATTTGACCGCATGGGTGTGTTTACCTATTCCGCCGAGGAGGGAACGCCCGCTGCCACAATGCCCGACCAGATCGACGAGCAGATAAAGCAGGATCGTATGGATATTCTCATGAAGCAGCAAATGAGCATCAACGCGGCGCTCAACGCCGAAAAGATCGGCAAAACGGTGCGTGTGCTGGTGGAGGATTTTGATCCCGTCAGTGAGGCGCACTTTGGCAGATCCGCAGCAGACGCCCCCGACATTGACGGAAAGGTGTATTTCAAGGCGCCGCGCCGTATTGCCCCCGGCAGCATGATCGACGTGAAGGTGCGCGAGGTGCTTGACTATGACCTGTACGGTAGAGTCGTAATGCCGAAAGAGTAAAGGAGAAGGATAATGAGTAAAATGAATTTGCCCAATAAGCTGACCATGCTCCGTCTGTGTCTTGTGCCTGTAATTATGGTGCTGCTTTTATTGCCCGCATCACTGATCCGTTGGGAGATCGCTTACGGTGTGGGTGTGGTCATCTTTGCCGTGACCGCCCTCACTGATATGCTTGACGGCAAAATTGCCCGCAAGAACAATCTTATTACAAACTTCGGTAAATTTATGGATCCCGTTGCCGATAAGTTTATGGTCATCGGCACGTTGATGGCAATGCTGTTCCGCATGCTTCGCCCCGATCTTTACGGTCTTGGCTACAATAATGTGTTTACCGTTGTGTTCTTTGTGGCGGTGGTTGCAATCATTTTCCGCGAGCTTGCCATTACCTCGCTGCGTTTGGTGCTCGTAAACACCACGGGTACGGTGGTTGCCGCCAAAATGCTTGGAAAAATCAAGACCGTGTCGCAAATTTTTTGTATTTGCGCACTGATGATCGAGCCGCTTTGCGATAAGCTGATCACAAATCTGGCAGGCAATTGGTTTGCCGCGGGCATATATCCGCTCTCTTGGGCATTGGTTGCTGTTATGCTTGTCTTTACTCTTTGGTCCGGCTTTGACTATATCAAGGGCGCTTGGGGCTCCATTTCCACCGATTGGTAATTTCAGTTCAAAATAAAAAATGCCGCGCGGTGCGCGGCATTTTTTTGTTACATGTCCCCGCCAAGAGGGAGCGGAAGCGTTGTTTTGGGGTCAAGTCCGTTTGCAAGAGACAGGGCAAGCTTCATGTATGCCGCCACGGGGGAAAGGGGCGGCAGGGGCAGAATGCCGAGCGCAGGGTAGACGTTGGTGCTTTCATAGGTTGCTTCGCCCGTGATGCCAACGGCAAATACGGGAATGCCCGTAGCCCTTGCACAGGCGGCCAACCCCTTTAGATCGGGGCTTTCTGTCGGTAGCGTGCCACTGTGGTAGGTTTCAAGCAGTACGGCGGCAGCATCGGTGGGAATTTTGGGGAATACCATGCCGGGGTGCGCGCGCAAAAACAGCACACGTTTGGCGCCTTTTTCAAGCTGTGCGGCGGTGAGGGGCTGTTGCAGGTCGGCGCTTTCTGCGTATGCCGTGCAGGGGGTGATCTTGCCGTTATTCCACAGTGCAACCGTGCCGCCGAGGGTGTAGACCGTATTGGTGGGAGCAAGGTGCGAAAGGAGGCGCGCTGCACGCAGAATTGTGGTGGGCTCGCCCCCGTTGCGGTAGCTGACATATACGCCGCGCGCATGCTGATATTGGCGCAGAAAATCCACTGCGGCGCAGAAATTGTCCACCCCGTTGGCGCGCATATCTCCTAATATATAATTGCTGGATACCAGCATGACGGGCTTTGGGCAAAGCCCGAATATATAGGAAAGCGCGGCGGCGGTATAGGGCAGGGTGTCTGTGCCGTGCGTCACGATCACACCGTCGGCATCATTCAGCTCCGCTTCAATGGTGTCGGCAAGCAACGTGAGGTGCGAAAAGGTAAGATTTTCACTCAAAAGAGTATAAGGCTCTATGGTTTTAAAGGTTGTGTAATCATTTGTGGCGGCACGGTAGCGTGCAAGCAGCTCACGTGGGGCGCTTTGATCTGTAGCAATGCCGTTTTTTTGCAGAGTGCTACCGATCGTACCGCCGGTAAAGATAACGGTTATTTTCATGCAAAGCTCCTAAAGAAAGTAGGGGCAAAGCATCCGTGCCTTTTACGCAAAGCGTGGCGGAGATGCAGACCCCTACTTAGTATTGCCGGTTTTTGTGATTTTACGGCGAAACGCTCGGTACCACACACTCGGCTATGCCAAGCTCCTCAAGCAGGAGGGAGAACATTACATCATAGCCGAAGTTGTTGGGGTGCAGAGAATCGCCAAGAAGCTCCTCCAATGCAATATTGTGCGTGGAACAATAATTCTTGAATTTTTCGTACATGCGAATGAGAGGAAAGCCGTGTGTGAGCGATGCCTTGGTGTAAAGATCCTGAATGTCACTCATGTGCAAAATACGCCAATAATCCACACCGTCCTGCTCGTTCTTCGCACCTGCGGGGATATTTGCCATAAAAATGACCTGCTTGCCGCGTGCGGCAAATTTTTGATACAACTCTACAATATAGCCGTAAACCAAGCGGAGCTGCTGCTCTCTTGTGCGGTGCTCGCCCCACTCATAGCGTTGGTGGCGATTATTGGTGCCGATGGTGCACAGAATAATGTCATCCTCCTCATCCACCAGCTCATCGAAATGCTCGATGATAAACTCAACTCTTGTGCCGGTGCAGGCATTGTTGGTCACGGTGCAGTTGTAGCGCGCTTCCATATATTCTTTAAAGCGCTTTGCCCAGCAATAGCCATCTGGATTGCGCGCAAATCCCTCGGTGATCGGCGCACCATTTTGCTTGAAGCCCGTGCCCCCTACACCATGGGTGATCGAGTCCCCCAGCAGCTTGATGTGAACGGTTTTGTCGGCAAGTATCACTTGACTGAAAATTTTTGCAGCTTCCGTGTTCATTTCATTTCACCTGCACAAAGCCCAGCTTTTTTTGCACCTTGGAAAGTGTTTTGCGGGCGTAATATGCTGCCTCCTCGGCACCCTTCTTCATTTGTGCCTCAAGCCCCGCCTTGTCGGCAAGCAGCTCGCGGTAGCGTGCCTGCACGGGGGCGAGCGCATCGGCGCAGACCTCACCAACGGCAAGCTTAAAGTCGCCGTAGCCGCGACCTGCAAATTCACGTTCGATCTCCTCCATCGTTTTACCGGTGAAGCAGGAATAAATGGTCATGAGGTTATTGATGCCGTCCTTGCCCTCGGCAAAGCGTACCACGGTATCACTGTCGGTCACTGCGCGGCGGAATTTGCGAATGATGGTGTCGCGGTCGTCGAGAATATAAACGATGGCGTTTTGGTTCTCGTCCGATTTGCTCATCTTCTTGGTGGGCTCAGCCAGCGACATGATCTTTTTACCGTTTGTGGGGATAATGGGCTCGGGCACGGTAAAGGTATCGGGGAAGATCTGGTTAAAGCGCTCAGCAATATTGCGGCAGAGCTCCACATGCTGCTTCTGGTCAATGCCAACGGGCACTACATCAGTCTGATAAAGCAGGATATCTGCTGCCATCAGCACAGGGTAGGTGAAAAGCCCCGCGTTTACATTGTCGGCGTGCTTGCTGCTCTTATCCTT
This sequence comes from uncultured Lachnospiraceae bacterium, assembly GCA_964583425.1. GTDB lineage: Bacteria > Bacillota > Clostridia > Oscillospirales > CAG-272 > Firm-07. The sequence continues at coordinate 746 of CAZOWH010000135.1, read as the reverse complement.
AAACTGCGTCATGCGGGAGAGCTCGCCAAACATGGTGTAGCAGTTGAGGATCCAGGAAAGCTCGGCATGGGCGGGGACATGAGATTGCACGTAAAGGGTGTTCTTTTCGGGGTCAAGACCGCATGCCATGTACAGCGCCAAGGTCTCATAGGTGCGTCGGCGCAGGTCGGCAGGCACCTGGCGCACGGTGATGGCGTGCTCGTCTACCACGCAGTAAAAGCACTTGTAAGCATCGCTGAAGGTGGAAAAATTGCGAATGGCACCAAGGTAGTTGCCAATGGTTAAATTGCCACTGGGCTGTACGCCCGAAAAACAGATTTTTTGTTCGCCTATCATAGTCTTAATTCCTTACTTAAAAAATTCGCGTGCGGCTTCGCCAAGGCGTGCCACGCCCTCCACGATCTGTGCGTCGGTGGGGGTAGAGTAGTTGAGACGGAAGGATCTTGAGGGTGCCTCGGTATCACAGTTGAAGGTGTTACCCGGCACAACCGCCACTTTTTTGGCAATGGCGCTCTTGACAAACGCGTTCATGTCGACCCCCTCGGGAAGCGTGCACCAGATAAAGAGCCCGCCCTCGGGGCGTGTGAATTTGATCTCCTTCGGCAGGTGCTTTTCGAGCTCGCCGAGCATCAGCTCGCATTTGCGGCGGTAGAGCGCGCGAATACTTTTGATATGTCCGTCAAGATCGCATTCGGTCATAAAGCGGTGGCAGAACAAAATGAAAGCAAGGAAGACAAAGAAATTGG
>CAZOWH010000134.1:0-5464 GCA_964583425.1 uncultured Lachnospiraceae bacterium | reverse complement strand
CACTGTTAAACTGAATGCGGAAGCCGCGGTTGACCTGCACCTTGCCGTTATCATCTACCCACGGAACGCGGAATTTGATAATGCGCTCGGGCTCAACGATGCTATCAATGACACCCTTTTCGATAAATTCGGGGTATTTCTCAACAACGGGCTCGAGAGACTCAAGCACCTCGGAAACGGCCTGATGGAACTCGGGCTCGTTCGGGTTACGCTTTTTCACGGCTTCCATTACGCCGTTCAGATATGCGTTTTTGATCATAACTTTTCTTTCCTCCTGAAAAATGGCAGAATATATAAATGCAAGAGCACTTATTTCGTACTTTCACATTTTATCATATGCGCGCCCGCGTTGTCAAGATAAAATTGCAAGAAATTAAAACAAAAATTGCATAAAAAGGCAAATGTCGCGTGTTTTTATTCAAATTTGACAAGCTTCGCAAATATGGCTTGCGTTTCCTTGCAAAAAGCGCGGCATAATGCGCTCAGTCAGCACATAGGATATAGGGGTAAAAACCGATGAGGGGGTATCAAGTATGAAAGCCATTGGAAAAGGAACCAGTAAAAAAATAGCGATATTTTCGCTTTGCGGCGTGCTTTGCGCGGGTGCAATTGCGGGCGCGTGGGCTTTGTTTGGAGACAAGGAGCCCGAAAGCATTGTGGTCAGTGCGGGGCTGCAGCAATTTGCAGATAATGCGTATTTCGCGGCATCTGCTGTGGCGGGGCAGCCCGTTACCTTTACTGCCGCTTGGTTTGACGGGGCGCTTGGCGGCGGCACGGTGGAGAGTGTAACGGTGACGGCATTGCCACCTGTGACCGAGGGGGTGCTGAAGCTGGGATACAGTGAGGTCGCGGTGGGGCAAAGCATTCCGCGTGAAACGCTCTCCTATCTTTCCTTTACCCCCAATGACGGGGTGAAAAGCAGCAGCTTTTGCTTTGTCCCCGTGAGCGAGGGGGGAGCTGCCGGATATGCGCTGACCTGCCACCTTGCCGTAACCGATACCGTAAACTGCTGCCCCACAGGTACCAAAACGGCAACCGCGGTCTCCACGCATGAAACGCTGGCGCTTTCTGGCGTGCTGACGGCAGAGGACCCGGAAGGGGACGCCATGACCTTTGAAATTTGCGATTATCCGCAAAACGGTACGATTTTATTGGATAGTGCCACAGGCGCGTTCACCTATGCGCCGCATGCCGATTATTACGGTGAGGATAGCTTTACCTGGCGTGTGCAAGATGCCTACGGCGCCTTTGCGCCCGAGGCGGTGGTGAATATCACAGTGCGCGAGCTGACGACCGACTATACCTTTACCGATATGGAGGGAAGTGCCAATCACACGCACGCCCTGCGGGTGAGTGAAAAGGGGCTGCTGAGTGGCGAGAAAATGGGTGGTAAGCACTATTTCCATCCGCACAAAGCCCTCACACGTGCCGCGTTTGTGGCAATTTTGCTGGAGGCTGCCGAGATCAAGGCGCCCGAGGCGGAAAGCACGGGCTATGCCGATGATGCGGATATTCCCGCACCTATGAAGGGTGCTATCAAATATGCGCGAGAGCAGGGGTGGCTTGATGTCGAGGAAAATTTCCGTCCGAATGATGCCATTACGCGTGCCGAGGCGGCAGAGATCGCGGCAAAAGTTTTGTCGCTCTCCGCGCCCGGATATCACGAAACGGTAGTGGATTTTGACGCCATTCCCGTTGATGTTGCCGATGCCGTATATGCGATTTATGAGGGCGGCTATATCACCACCATGGCAGACGGTACACTCGCGCCTATGGGTGAGCTTACACGCGGGGATGCTGCAAAATTCTTTGCCAAGATCCTTGACGGAAAGGAAGCGGAATAACGAATAGAGGTGCCACAAATGTGTAACGCACATTTGTGGCACCTGCTTTTGTAGCTGCAATGCATATATCAGCGCATGCTTGTGATAAATCGCACTGTAGTAGCCTTGTGTCCTCTTTGGCGGTTGGTCATAATTTTAGCTTTTGCCAGAAAAGAAAGGCTAAAAGATGTTGCCATTTTTCATATAGCGTATATTTCGGCGCGCCTAAATCCGCAAGCTGCTCCAGTATTAATTGCTGCAGCTTTTTGTCCTCCTCACTGAGATTTTTACACAGGGGATCCAAAATGGCATGCTGTATCTCCTCGTATCTTTGCATGTGCCATGGATTTTGTAATAAACTCATATGGGAGCGATAAAATTTGTATGCGTGCCGTGCCTTTGCTCGGTTGCGCGCTATCATGTTTCGTTTTTGTTTCGTCATAATGCTATTCTCCTGCATGAAATAATAGTCAAATGTCTATAATATTATATCACTGCTCAAAATATTAGTCAATACCCCAAAATATTGAGTAGAGAAAAACGCAAGGTCGAATTATAATTTAATTAGTTCGAGAAAGGAGTGCTTTTTCATGGCAAAAGAAGTGGATTTCCAGCACAGAGACCGGTTTATTCAGCTGGGGATAACAATTGCAGCTCTCCGAAAATTGCGTGGTATGTCACAGGAGGATCTAGCAGAAAAAGCGAATGTTAGCCGTTCTCATTTGAGTTCGATTGAGGCACCGAATATCGCTTATCCCTTTTCCCTTGAAATATTTTTCAGCATTGCAGATGCACTGGAAGTAGACCCTGTAGAATTGTTGCGCCAATCCCAATCCCTTGGTATTGATCACACCCCGAAAACGAATCAACAGTAAAAACACAAAGAGGCATTCTTCCGTTTTGTTGGAGAATGTCTCTTTTCTTTAATTTTTTACTGTTTTGTCTTGCATTTTTATCAATTATGCTTTATAATCAATAACAAAGTATTTTAACATTACATATAGGTGAAAAAATGAGAGAAACAATGGATATGACAAAAAAAGAGCTGGCTGTCTTTTGCCTGATGGCGGTGCTTTCGGGCTTTATGATCGGCATCGGTGGCACCGCCTCGCTGTTGGCAAACAATCTGCTTGGCGTTTGGGGTAAGCTGATCGGTGCCTTGCTCTTCTCGCTTGGTATTTATGCAATCGTAACCTATGGCATGAAGCTGTTTACCGGCATGGTGGCAGATATCCCCAAAATGGGTATGAAAAATATGTGGCGCCTGCCGCTTTGCTTTCTTGGCAATATCATCGGTGTTGCCATTGTGGCGCTGCTGGTTTGGAACTCGCCGTTGGCGGCTACCGTGGTGCCGCAGGGCAAGCTTGCCATTGCGGGTAAGCTCTCGGCTGATAACTGGGCAATCAAGTGCTTTTGCTCGGCTATTCTTTGCGGGTGGCTGATCACCCTGTCAGTGTGGGCATCCAAATACGCGCCCAAGAAAAATTTAAGTGCCTCCATCGAGGTTATTTTCCCCGTGGTGGTCTTTGCCTTTTGCGGGTTTGACCACTCGGTTGCCAACATGCTGTATTTTTATTTTTATGGCGAGATTTCTTGGCACGTGGTGGGGTATATTGTGATGAGCATTCTTGGCAATATTGTGGGCGGCGTGCTGCTGCCGCTGGTGATCCTGTTGAAGGAAAAAGCCAAGGAGGAGCGCGAGGCGTGTGAGGCAGCAGAGGCTCAGGCTGATAAAAACGCTTAACGGTAGTGAATTTTACTGCTAAATCAGAAAATGGCATGGATTTTTATAAGCGCATAGAGATCGTTTGTCACATGATTCCGCAGGGCTGTGTTGCCACCTATGGGCAGATCGCCGCGCTTTGCGGCAAGCCGAAAAACGCACGTCAGGTGGGATATGCGCTAAAGACGGGACTGGCAGGCGAAAATATCCCCGCACACCGTGTGGTCGGTGCCTCGGGTAAGCTGGTGGGTGCCGCTTGTTTCAAGACTTCCATGGCACAAATGCAGATGCTTGCGGCGGAGGGCGTTGCGGTGCGGCTGCGTGATGGCTGTCAGTATGTCAGCATCAAAGCCTACGGTTGGCGCCCCGATGATGCCGTATATGATGTGTTGTATGCCGCTTTTTCTCTGGCAGAGCATGAAAATATTTAATAAGGAGCAGAATTATGGAAAGAATGGTAAAAGTAGGTATTATTGGCTGTGGCGGCATTGCCAACGGCAAGCATATGCCCGCACTGCAAAAGCTGAAAAATGTGCAAATGGTTGCCTTTTGTGATATCGTGCCCGAGCGCGCCGAAAAGGCGGCGGCAAAATACGGCGCGGAGGGTGCAAAAACCTACACTGATTACAAGGAGCTGTTAAAGGATGGGGAGATCGAGGTGGTGCATGTCTGCACGCCCAACCGCTCACACAGCTTTATCACGGTAGATGCGCTGGAAGCAGGCAAGCACGTGATGTGCGAAAAGCCGATGGCGATCAACTCTGCCGAGGCAAAGAAAATGATGGATGCGGCAAAGCGCACGGGCAAAAAGCTTTCTATCGGCTATCAATCAAGACAGCGCGCCGATTCGCAGTATCTGAAGGCAGAGGCAGAGGACGGCGTGTTTGGCGATATCTATTTTGCCAAGGCACATGCCGTGAGACGCCGCGCTGTACCCACCTGGGGCGTGTTTCTCAATGAATATGAGCAGGGCGGCGGTCCTCTCATCGATATCGGCACGCACGCGCTTGATCTTGCACTTTGGATCATGGATAACTACAAGCCCAAATATTGCGTGGGAACCACCTACCACGCCTTAAACGATCAAAAGGATCAGGGCAACGCTTGGGGCAATTGGGATCCCGAAAAGTTTACCGTTGAGGATAGCGCCTTTGGCTTTGTGGTGATGGAGAACGGCGCAACCATTATGCTGGAGTCCTCTTGGGCACTTAATACCACAGATGTACGCGAGGCAAGAACCACCATTTGCGGCACCAAGGCAGGTGCTACGCAGCTTGCGGGTGAGGGCGTAGAGATCAATGGTGTTAAGCATGACAGACAATATATCCTTACCCCCTCCATGAAGGCGGGCGGTGCGGCATTCAACGAGGGCAAGTCAAACGGCTCTGCCGCTGATCTTGAAGCAAAGCAGTGGATCGAGGCGGTCATCAACGATACCACCCCCTGCGTGCTGCCCGAGCAGGCATATTGCGTCACCCAAATCCTCGAGGGCATCTACGAATCCGCCAAAACAGGCAAGCCCTACTATTTTAATTGATGAAGCAAATAACACCCTCACGCCACGGCGTGAGGGTGTTATTTTGTGGTAAGAAATGATGCGATTTTGATGCACGTTATGTGTTTTTGATGACAAAAGTCTCTACTGCGGTAAAAAAATCTTCCAAATTTGCAATGCCGGAAAGCGAAAGACTTTGAGAAACATCGCCACTGTCATAAGCGTACAAAACAAGCTTTCGGCATCGATACTTGATGTCGTAAGCACTTGCGTGATTCGCATTCAAATACGATAGAGCTCCGGCTAACTGTCTGCGTTCCACAGGGAGCTGCACACGGGCTGTATAGTCGCCGTTTGAAATAATTGCATTCATCTGGTATCATCCTTTCTGCAAATAAAAAAAGCCAAACGCTTGGCTGATAA
>CAZOWH010000133.1:0-5574 GCA_964583425.1 uncultured Lachnospiraceae bacterium | reverse complement strand
GGCTGGATCATAGGGATCAGCGCCATATAGCTATATGCCGCAATGGCAATGGCACCCAAGAGGTGGGGCGCCAGCATTTTGGTTACCAAAATGGCGGTAGGTCCGTCAGCGCCGCCGATGATGCCGATCGCCGCCGCCTCCTGCGGGGTGAACACGCCCGAAATAAGCGCAAAGGAAAACGCCACAAACACGCCAAGCTGTGCGCCCGCACCGATCAGCAGGGTCTTGGGGTTGGCAATGAGGGGAGAAAAGTCGGTCATGGCACCGATGCCGATAAAGATCAAACAGGGATAGATGCCGAGCTTTACACCGAGATATAAGAGGTCAATGAGACCGCCCTCGTGAAGCACCTGACCGTAATCGATATCCCCTGCCACCATAAAGAACTCGGAATGAAAAAGCTCAGCACCGGGGAGATTGGTCAGCAGCATGCCGATGGCGATGGGCAGCAGCAAAAGCGGCTCATAGCCGCGCGCTACGGCAAGATACACAAGCAGCGCCGCAATGCCGAACATGACCGCGGTCTTCCACCAATCGGGATTGTTCGCAAGCAAGCGGTATACGCCCGTGCTTTCAAGAAAATTTTTAATACTTTCCAGCATATTTTATGTCTCCGCCCTTATTGCAGCGTTACCAGCACCTCATCGGTGGCAACGGTGGCGCCCCCTGCCGCAACCACGGCAGCGATCACGCCGTCACGGGGGGAAACGATGTCGTTTTCCATCTTCATTGCCTCCAGCACGACCAGTACGTCGCCCTTCTTCACGCTATCCCCTGCCTTGACATTGACACGCGTTACGGTGCCGGGCATAGGCGCCTTTACGGGCTCGCCTGCGGGTGCGGCGGCAGCAGTGGGGGCGGGGGCGGGAATGGGAGCGGCGGGCGCTGCGGGTGCGGGGGTAGCGGTGGGGGTTACGCCCACGGCGACCTCCTCGATCATAACGTCATACTGTGTACCGTTTACGGTTACTTGAAATCTTCTCATACTATTTACCTGAACCTTTCTTTATTTGGCATTGCCGCGTGTGCGGCGGAAGGAAACGACACGGAAGGCGGGCGCAGTGCCGCCGTTTTCCTCGGCAAGCAGCACCGTAACTGCCGCAGTGATGGCGGCTACAAGCTCCTCCTCATTGGAGGTGGGAGCGGCAGGCGCTGCGGGTGCGGGGGTAGCGGGGGCAGGCTCGCTTTTGGCAGTCTTACGCCGCTCGACTGCGGCAAGCGCTACGCGAAAGAGCGCCAGCGCCCCCCAGAGAATGGCAAGGGCGGCAAACACCGTTACCATGCCAATGAGGGTCATGCGCCCCGCATACGCGATGCGCTCGCCGAGATCCATGGCGGTAGCAAGCATTGTTGTGTTCATAGGCTTCATAGGCTCACCTCACAGGAAGCGCGGTGCGCGCCCGTTTTTGCCCTCCAGCATATAAAGGGCGGCTATGATGCGTGCGCGGAGCTCGGCAGGGGCGATGATATCGTCAACCTCGCCAACGCTTGCCGCCTGCAGAGCGGTGGCGTTCTTCTCGCGCCATTCGCGCTCCAGCGCAGCGCGGTCAAGCGTGGGGGTAATGCGGTCGTTTTCAAGAAACGCCACGGCGGTTTTTGCGGTCAGTGCCGAAATCTCGGCATCGGGCAGCGCCAGCACCATATCGGCACCGAGGGTCTTGCTGCCGCCGAAGATAAGCCCTGCGCCCACTGCCGCGCCCACAATGGCGGTCACGCGTGCGGTGTCGCACTCGCTCTCGGCACGCGCAAGGCGCGCCAATGCCTTTGCCAGCTGCAGATCGTTTGCAGCATCCTGCGCGATCCCCTCGCAATTGAGCAGCGTGACAAGCGGCATGCCGTAGGCATCGGCAAAGCGCATGATACGCGTCAGCTTTTCCACACCGTTAAGTGTCAGCTTGCCGTCAATGGCGGCAAGGGCGGCGGGCAGATCGCCAAGCGTGGCAAAGCCAACCTTCACCTCGCTGCCGCAGCCGCCGTAAAGCTCCAAAAACGCGCCGCTGTCGATCACGGCAGAAAGGGCTGCCGCGGCGGTGGTTTTTGTATCCAACGCCACAACGCGGTTGGGATCGTCGCCCGTGGCAAGGCGCTCGGCAAGGGAGCAATTATCGTCGGGCAGGTAGGTAAGCAGCGCCTTTAGCTTGGCAAATGCCTCCTGCTCATTGGTTGCCAGCAAGGCTGCATTGCCTGCGGCATATGCCGCGGCGGCGCTCCCCTCCCCGCCCGTTACGTAAAGGCTTGCACCCTCACTGACCACGGTAAAATCAAAGAGCGCGGCAAGCGCCGCCATGGTGCCGGTGCAGGCACCGTGAACCAGCGCAAGCTGCGGGATCACGCCCGAGGCACTTGCCACGGTATCGAGCAGCACGCCGTAGCCCGAAAGCGCAGCGGCACCGTCAAATACCACGGCGCCCGCACTATCCAGCATGCCGACAACAGGCGCGCCCACCGACATTGCCTTTTCATAAAGCTTTGCAATTTTTTCGGCATGGCGACCGTCTACCGCGCCGCGCATAGCACTTGCATCCTGCGCAAAGGCAAACACCAGCCTGCCGCCAACGGCACCGTAGCCGCACACAACGCCCTCGGTCTCGTTCACGTTCCCGGGGCGGCGGATAAAGGCGCCGAGCTCTACAAAGGTAGCAGCATCAAAAAACGCCGAAAGACGTTCCCTTGCCACCGAACTGTTTTCTTTCATATGGGTCCTCCGTTTGTGAATATTTTATCAAATTCTATACATCACAAGAATGAATGAAAAGATAATATAATTTTATCATATCGCGGCAAAAAATCCCAGCAATTTTCTTAAAAAAATGTGAATATTTTGTAAAGTAACGCAATATCTAACACTATTTTAACCCAAACATGCTAAAATAATAGGCAGAAAGCGAGGAACCCGTATGCGTATCGATTTTCACACACACTGCTTCCCCGATGCACTTGCCCCGCGGGCAATGGCATCGCTTGAAAAAAACTGCGCGGCAGATGCTGCCATTCACCCCCATACCGACGGTACGGCGGCAGATGCCAAGGCGCTGCTTTCGCGTGCCGGGATCGACCGCGCGGTGGTCTGCAACATCGCAACCAACGCAAGGCAAGAGACCAACGTAAACAGCTTTGCCATCTCAATGGCGGGTGATGCCTTTTTCTCGCCACTCGGCTCGCTTCACCCCGACAGTGAGCAAATGGAGAGCGAGCTTGACCGCTTGACGGCGGCAGGCATTAGGGGCATTAAGCTCCACCCCGATTATGTGGGGATGCTGCTGACCGACAGCCGCTTTGACCGCATTTTTTCGCTTGCCGAGGAGCGCGGCTTTTTTGTGGTGGTGCACGCGGGCCTTGACCCCATTTCTCCCGATTTTGTGCACGCCACACCCGAAATGTTTGCAGGGGTTGCCAAAAAGCACCGTCGCCTCTCGCTTGTTGCCGCACATATGGGCGGATATTGCCGCGCCGCCGAGGTGTTAGAGCACCTGTGTGGCACGGGAGTGTATCTTGATACCTCTCTCTCGGCAAAACGCCCCGAGGAACGCGAGCTACTGCAAAAAATTTTACACTCTCACCCGACCGAGCGGCTGCTGTTTGCCACCGATACCCCATGGAGCAACCCGAAAAAGGAAATTGCCTTTATTGAGGAGTCGGGGCTTACTGCCGCCCGGCAGGAGCAAATTTTTCACAAAAACGCCGCAAGGCTTTTGGGGCTTGCATAACAAAAGGGCTGTTATTAACAGCCCCTTTGTTATTTTATTGCTCCTTCGGATAAGCGCGATAAACGTGCATAATATTGAGATCCTCCTCCATATCAAGCCCGTGGGAGCCGGAGCCTCCATCGATCTCGTGACAGCCGTGGTCCATGGCAAAGCCCACGAGTGTGTTATGCCCCTTCCAGTTGTTTTTCACCAGCTCACAAAGCATACCGTGAGTGCGCACGTTTGCGCGCAGCTCGGAAAGTGCCTCGGCACTCTCGGGGCCCTTTTTGTGCATGGTAGTATCGTAGTTGCCGTTATACACAATGATCACGTCGTGCTTGTCGGCAAGGATCAGCTCAGCCGCCTTGGCGTTGATCTCCTCATAGGTGCGGTAAAGGAAATAATCAATATCGCGCTGCAAAAAGATCATGCCCATGCTGCAGGTGGGAAGCGCCAGGATCGCCACCTTTTTCCCTGCACGCACAAGAGCATCAAAGAAGGTATCGATCTCAATCAGGCGCTTGTCGTACTTTCTCGTGCCGTGCACGGCGGGCTGTGCACCCGTATACATGGTGCCAAAGCAAACAGGCGTCACCGAGGGCATCACGGTGCAAAGGGGGAGCTTGAGGTATGTATCCTGCTCTACCATAGAAACAAAGTAGGGATACTTTTCATAGATCCACTCTGCCACCGCATCGGGATTGTACATGAGAAGTCTGTCAGCCTTTTTGCCACCGAAGGCGGTATCCACAAATGCCTTCAGCTCCTCGTTGGCGGGTGCTGCCTCCGTAGGGGGCTCGATGTCAATGGCGTAGCAAAGCGCCGCGCAAAGAGTATCAAGAGATGTTTCGTTCAGTTTTCCGTTCATAATACTGCTCTCCTTAATTTATACTTTATTTTATATTTTATCGTTCATTCCGTAATATACCAAGCAACAAGCGCCATGCGCGTTGCCGACTCCTTCAGTGACGAAAGCACGCCAAACTCCTCAAGCGTATGTGCATTGCCGCCCTCAACCCCAAGGCTATCGAGGCAAGGAATGCCGTAAGCGGAGACATTTGCCGCATCCGACCCACCGTTGGCTTTTGCACCCTCAAGTGCAGGAAGACCGTTTTCCACCCAAATACGGTTCACCGCCTCCAGCAGCTTCACATTTTCCTCCTTATACTCCATGGCGGGGCGCACGCGCGGCAGCACCACCTCACAGGTGCAGCCCTTTACGTGCACCATGCTTGCCACATCCTTTGCATATTTTTGCACGGCTTCAAACTGCTCCTTGTTGGCAAAGCGCACATTCGCCTTAAAGCTGCACTCACCCGCTATGGTATTGTGTGTGGTGCCGCCGCTGATGACCGTACAGCTGCAGGTAAGCCCCTCGGCATCCTTCAGCTTTTCCATTTCAATGATCTTGTGTGCCGCATCCAGAATGGCACTTGCTCCCTCTGTGGCGCAAGCCGAGGCATGTGCCTCAATGCCCTTTACCGTGAAGGTATAGGTGGCAATTCCCTTGCGCAAAATGCTCGCCTTGCCCTTGACATACCACTCAAGGTTGAAAAAGCCAATGGCGTTTTTGGCGGTTTCGCACATATAATCAATGGTCACGTCGTTGCTGTATTTGCCGCCGCCCTCCTCATCGCTTTGCAGGATCAGCTGAATGGGTCTTGCGGTAAAGCCTGCCTCTGCCAGCGCATCCATCGCGTAAAACGCAGCCACAATGCCGCCCTTGCAATCGACCACGCCCGGGCCGTAGATCCGATCTCCCTCAATACGCACAGCGGGTGTGCCGAAGGAGCCGACGGGATGCACGGTATCCATGTGCCCCGAAAAAGTAAAAGGGCGTGCGTTTGCCTCGGGATTCATGGTGATCGTTACCACGTTACCTGCCACG
>CAZOWH010000132.1:0-5715 GCA_964583425.1 uncultured Lachnospiraceae bacterium | reverse complement strand
ACCCCCGACCTACTGCTTAGAAGGCAGTTGCTCTATCCAGCTGAGCTAAAGGCGCGTACTTGGAGCGGGTGATGGGAATCGAACCCACGCGGCCAGCTTGGAAGGCTGGAATTCTACCATTGAACTACACCCGCCTGTGGTGTGTTCCAAAACTGCCATACAATAATACCACAAAGCATACCCATTTGTCAAGAGCAATTTTGAAAAAATTATAGATTTTTTGCGGTTTTTTTGCAAAAGAGCGGAGTTTGCCACACGCAGTTGCTTTTTTGCCTGCGGTACTTGCCAAAAAGGGGTATGATATGTTAAAATAATAAAGTATATATCTTGAAAGGAGACGCGGCTGTGTCTTTACTAACCCCTCATTATACATTTCGCGCTTATTTTCACCTAACGGCAGAGCTGCTGCGGGAGCAGGGTATTAAGGTGTTGTTATTGGATATTGATAACACGCTGGTACCCTACGAGCAGCCCCTGCCCGATGAGCGGCTGAAAAATTGGCTAAAAGAGCTGCAGCAGGCGGATATTGCCGTAGCGTTTCTTTCAAATAACCATGCCGACCGCGTGGAGCTTTTTAACAAGGAGCTGGGGCTTGCCTGCCGCTACGATGCGCACAAGCCGCTGACGGGGAATGCCAAAAGGCTTTTTCAAAGCCTTGGCGGCACCAAGCACACAACGGCGTTTATGGGCGATCAGATCTTTACCGACGTTTGTTGTGCAAGGCTTTGCGGTGCACGTGCGTTTTTAGTACCGCCCATTTGGGATCGGCGTGATGCGGGTACGCGCTTTAAGCGCAGATTGGAAAAGGGGATATTGCGGCGCTTTTATAAAAAACACCCCGAGATGCCCGATATCCGTGAGGGCAATCCCATTACGGATGAGATCAAAGAGAGCATGAAAAGAGAGAAAAACACATGAGAACTAAGGCAATTTTCGGTCCCGGCGGTAACAGCGAGAGCTTTTACGCGGCGGGGCATAAATCAACCGTAGAGGCGCCCGCATATCTGGCGGAGCTTGGGCTGGGTGCCTATGAATTTGAGGCTGGGAATGGTCTCAACGCAGGCGAGAAGACTCTTTGCGCCATTGGCGAGGAGGCAAAAAAGCACGGCATTGAGCTGTCGCTCCATACGCCGTATTTTATCTCGCTTTCGGGCACCGACCCTGAAAAACGCCTGAAGAGCGTGGGGTATATCGAGCGCTCGCTGCAGGCGGCAGAGTGGCTGGGTGCCGATACCATTGTGGTGCACTGCGGCTCGGCGGCGAAGATCAGCCGCGCCGAGGCGATGGCACTTGCCAAGGATACACTTCAAAAGACCCTGGAGGCAGTGGGCGACACACCCATCCACATTGGGCTTGAGACCATGGGTAAGATCAATCAACTCGGCACGCTTGACGAGATGATAGAGCTCTGTGCGCTCGACCCGCACCTTTATCCCGTGGTGGATTTTGGGCATATGAACGCGCGTGAGCGGGGCGGATATTTCCCCGATGCCGACAGCTACCGCCGTGTGTTTGATACGGTGGCGGCAGGACTTGGTGATGAAAAGGCGCGCTATATGCACTGCCATTTTTCCAAGATCGAGTTTACCGATGCAGGGGAAAAGCGGCACCTCACGTTTGCCGATACCGTATACGGTCCCTGCTTTGAGCCGCTTGCCGAGGCATTGGCAAGGGATGGGCTTTGCCCGCGCATTATCTGCGAATCCGCCGGCACCATGACCGAGGATGCACTTTTTATGCAGGCAGCATACCAACAGGCAAGGGGGATGAAATAATGGCGATCAAAGCGGTTTTGTTTGATCTTGACGGCACACTGCTGCCCATGGATCAAAATCAGTTTTTAAAGGGCTATTTCGGGCTTTTGACCGAGAAGATGGTGAAAAGCGGTTACGAGGCAAAAACCTTTATGAAGGCGCTGCTTTCGGGCACCGATGCCATGGTGGTAAACGATGGCAGTAAAACAAACGAGGCAATGTTCTGGGAGGTATTCGGCAGCTTTTACACCGCTGAGACCCTGCCTCCGATCACGTTGTTTGATGAGTTTTACGCAAGCGATTTTCCCAAGACCCGTGCCTTTTGCGGCTATGATGCACGTCCGCGCAAGATCGTGGATAAGGTGAAGGAAAAGGGGCTGATCTGCGCGCTTGCCACCGCCCCTGCGTTTCCTGCCATTGCAACCGAAACACGTATGGGCTATGTTGGGTTAAAGCCTGATGATTTTGTGCTGTACACCACCTATGAAAACAGCACATACTGCAAGCCGAGCAAGGAGTACTACCGTGAGGTTGCGGCAAAGCTCGGGTGTGACCCCGCCGAGTGTCTGATGGTCGGTAATGACGTGACCGATGATATGGTGCCTGCTGCGGCGCTTGGCATGCAGGTGTTTTTGTTGACCGATTTTCTCATCAACAAAAACGGCGCGGATGTGAATCTCTATCCGCATGGCAATTACGATGAGCTTTTGGCATTTATTGCGGCGCTTTGAGCATCCCGCCAAGGCAGCATTTGTGAGGAAGTATGGAAGCTTCGGAAACGAAAATAGGTAAAACGGGCTTTGCTGAGGCGCTTTTGTGCCTCGCGCTTGATGTGGGTGAGGGAATGCTGAAAAACGGCGGCGAGGTCAGCCGCGTGGAAAGCACTATTGAGCGCATCTGCCGCGCATACGGCGCGGTGCATGTGGAGGTGTTCAGCATTATTTCGGTGATCAATGCCTCGGTGCACATGCCGGATGGCACGCAATCCGCGCAGATGCGACGTATCCGCAGCACCGGCACCGATATGTACAAGCTTGAGCTGTTCAACGAGATCTCGCGTGATATTTGCGCGGATACGCCGCCGCTTGCTGCAGTGGATGCACGCATCAGGGAGGCGAAGGGTAGAACTGCATATCCCAAATGGGCGGCGGTCCCCGCTTCTGCGGTAGCGGCTGCGGCATTTGCGGTGTTTTTTGGCGGAGGTGTTGCCGAGGCAGTGGCGGCGCTTTTGATTGGCGCATTGCTGGGCGCCATCGATCTTTTTGCCGCCAACCGCGTGAATGAGCTTGCCAAAACCGTGGTATCCGCCTTTGCGGCGGGGCTGCTCTCCTCGATAGCGGCACTTCTTGTGAGCAGTGCCGACAGCGGCATTATTATGATCGGCACCATCATGCTGCTGGTGCCGGGCGTGGCGTTTGGTACGGCGCTCCGCGATCTGCTATGCGGTGACCTGATCGCGGGCGGTCTCAAAACCATGCAGGCTTGTCTTGCTGCCTTAATGATCGCGTTTGGCTATCTGCTTTCCATGGCAGTGATGGGAGGTGCGATATGAGCGAATTCTTTACAGCCGATTTTTTTGTGCAGCTTGTAACCGCATGCCTTGGGACCCTTGGCTTTGCCGTGCTGTTTGGGGTGCGGGTAAAGCATTTGCCCTTTGCGGGCGCTTGCGGTATTTTAACGTATGCGCTTTATTATACCGTTGCATTTTTCGGCGGGTCGCTGTTTGTGGCGGCGTTTGCGGCAAGTGCTGCGGCTACGGTCTTTGCCGAGTGCTGTGCGCGCCTGCGGCGTGCGCCCGCGCTTGTCTTTTTGGTGCCGGGCGCCATTCCGATTGTGCCGGGTGGTGATCTTTATTACACGATGCGCTATCTCTTGTCGGGAGATTTCGGCAGCTGCACAGATTATCTGGTGCGCGCGCTCCTTATTGGCATCGGGATCGCAGGCGGTATTGTGACGGTATCGGTGATCGTACGTCTGCTGTTTGGCAAGAAAAAATCGATCAAGCATTGATGCAAACCAACAAAAATGCGCGGATGACAGATGTCATCCGCGCATTTTGCTGTTTGATCATTCCGCTACAAAGATAAAGGGGTAAACGTCCTGATCGCCATCGATAAAGTAGGTCTCGATATCGGGATATTTCTCCGCCATGTAGCTCTCAAGTGCCGCCTTTTCCTCTCCGGTGTTATCCTTACCGCAGAACACGGTCAGCATAAACTTTTCGCCACCCTCCAGCATCTTGGAAATGAGGACGTGGGCAGTATCCGCCTTGCACTCGTTGGAGGTGAGCATCTGCTTGCCGATAAAGCCGATAAAATCACCGTTCTTGATCTGTACGCCACCCAGCTCGGCGTCGCGGATCGAGGGGGAAACATAGCCTGTGACTACGTTTTCCATTGCTTCCTTGAAGCATGCTGCCACGGCATCGGCATCGTCGTTATCAAAGTCTGCAGCACAGATCGAAACGTAGCCGTCACCAAGGTTCTTGCTCTCGATCACATGGATCGTGGCATCGGTATAGATCTCGGCAGCCTGCTTTGCCGCCATCAGAATATTGCCGTTGTTGGGGAACACAAAGATATGCTCTGCGTTGACCTTGGCAAAGGCATCCAGAAAATCGTTGGTAGAGGGGTTTTGCGTCTGACCGCCCTCCACAATGGTATCCACGCCAAGCTCAAGGAAGGTCTCTGCCACGCCCTTGCCGCTGGCAACCGCTACCATGCCGTACCGCTTCTTTTCGGCGGGCGCGGTGGGCTTGGCGGCAGGATCCTCAATGGTGGTCTCGCTATGCTGGACCGACATGTTTTCGATCTTGACGGTGAGAAATTCGCCGTACTGACGGCAGAAGGCAAGCACCTTATCCGGGGTGAGGGTGTGTACGTGGATCTTTACGATCGTGCCTGTTTTGAAGGATACGACCGAGTCACCGATGCTGCAAAGGAAATCGGTAATGATGTTGATATCAAAATTCTCGGCATCCACCTTGCTGTTTTGCAGCTGCAGCAAAAGCTCGGTGCAGTAGCCATAGGTCATTTCGCTGTCCGCGGTAAAGGAGCTGAGGTCGATCAGAGGCTTTTGCGCGGTCAGAGCGGGTGCCTCGTCCTTGATCTCCTCGCCGTTGAGGATCTTATTAAAGCCGTCTATGATGTAAAGCAGACCCGCGCCACCGCTATCTACCACGCCGGCTTCCTTCAGGGTAGGAAGCAGCTCGGGCGTGCGACTGAGGGAGGCGTTCATTTCCTTCACAAGATCGGCAAAGAAACTGCGGATGGTGCTGTCGGGTGTAATGCGCGCAACGGCGTATTCCACCGACTCACGTGCAACCGTGAGGATGGTGCCCTCAGTAGGTGTCATAACAGAGTTGTATGCCTGCTTTACGCCCAAGGTCAGTGCGTGGCCGATGGTGGTGGCATCAGCCTTTTCGCAGCTGTCAAAGCCCTTTGCCATACCGGCAAACAGCTGAGAGAGAATAACGCCCGAGTTGCCGCGTGCGCCGAGCAGCATGCCGTGCGAAAGCGTCTTCATCACCTCGGCAAGATCATCGGAGTTGACCTTCTCGAGTGCCGCAATGCCGCTTTCTATGGTCATGCGCATGTTGTCGCCAGTGTCGCCGTCCGGCACGGGGAACACATTTAATTTGTTTACTTCCTCTGCGTTGGAGCGGAGCAGTGCTGCGCCGCCCTGTGCCATCTGCGCAAGCAAATGACCGTCAAGAAATTGATTGTTGTCTTTTTCGGTGTTTTTATCCATGATGCACCTCGTAATTTTCTAAAGTATGATCAGCGCTCGTTGCCGACAAAGAAGAGTGCCAGCGTGCCGGGACCGGAGTGTGCACCGATCACGGGGCCGACATCGGTAATGACCTCGACCTCCACGCCGTTTTGCTCCTTCAGCATTTTGGCAAGCAGCTTGGCATCGTCCTCACAGTCGCCGTGCGAGATAAAGACGTGACCCGTTGCGG
>CAZOWH010000131.1:0-5771 GCA_964583425.1 uncultured Lachnospiraceae bacterium | reverse complement strand
TAGCCCTGCGGCAGACGGGAGATAAAATCGTCGGCGCCCACAAGCTCTGCCGCGGCGCGGCATTCCTCGTCGGTGGCGTCAAGACGCCCATAGCGAATATTATCCATCACAGAGCCCGTAAAGAGGTTGGTATCCTGCAACACGATGCCGAGGGAGCGACGCAGATCGGACTTTTTGATCTTGTTGATATTGATACCGTCATAGCGGATCTTACCGTCCTCAATATCATAAAAGCGATTGATGAGGTTGGTGATGGTGGTCTTGCCCGCACCCGTAGCGCCCACAAAGGCAACCTTTTGACCGGGCTCGGCGTAAACGGTGACATCACGCAAAACGGGCTTGCCCTCCTCGTAGGAGAAATCGACCTCGGTGAGGCGCACATCGCCGCAAAGGCGCGTATAGGTCACGGTACCCTCTGCCTGATGGGGGTGTCTCCATGCCCAGATGCCCGTACGCTCCTCGGTTTCGGTGAGATTGCCGTCGGCATCTACCTTGGCATTGACCAACGTCACGTATCCATCATCGGTTTCGGGTGCCTCGTCCATCATTTCAAACAAGCGTGCGCCACCCGCCATACCCATGACCACGGCATTGATCTGCTGTGAGGCTTGGTTAACGTTACCGGTAAACTGCTTTGCCATATTGAGGAACGGCACGATGATGCTGATGCTGAAAACGGCAAAGCCGCCATCACGGTTGAGCAGCAAGGAAAGCCCCACGTTAGGGATATTCGAAAGCAGAAAAATACCGCCTGCCACCGCCATGATCACATAGAGAATGTTACCTATATTGCCGATGAGGGGACCGAGCGTATTGGCATACGCATGCGCGCGTGCGCTATCCTCAAAGAGCGCGTTATTGATCTGTTCAAAGTCGCGCATAACCGCTTCCTCGTGGCAGAAGACCTTGACGACCTTTTGACCGTTCATCATCTCCTGCACGTAACCCTCGGTCTTACCCATGGCGCGCTGCTGGCGCATAAAATACTTGGCAGAGCCGCCGCCGATCTTTTTGGAGACCATCACCATAGCAAACACACCGACAAGAAGCACCAAGGTCATCCACAGGCTGTAATACAGCATGACAAAGAGGACGGAAACAAGGATCACAACCGAGTTTAAAAGCGATGGCATTGCCTGCGAAACAAGCTCGCGCAGGGCATCGATATCATTGGTATAGTGACTCATGATATCGCCGTGCTTATGGGTATCAAAATAGCGAATTGGCAACCCCTGCATCTTATTAAACATGGTACGACGCAGCTTGCAAAGGAAGCCCTGTGTAATGATCGCCATCAGCTGCGTTTGCAAAATAATGGCAATCAGAGAAATGACATAAAACAGCGCCAGAAGCAGGACCTTGGAAATGATCTCACCCGATGCCTCGCTCCAAGGCGTGCCCGAGAGCTGAGCCGCTTCAATGGCGGCAATGACCTGCTGCATGAAGACCGCAGGGAGTGCCGCGGTAACAGCAGAAATCAGAATACAGGCAACAGTGATGGGAGCCAGCACGGGATAGTATCCAAAGAGCATTTTCATCACACGGGCAAGCACCTTTGGGCTTGCCTTGGGACGGGGCGGCATAGATTGCTTTTTACTCATTTTCATTGCCTCCTCTCGTTTGCTGCTCATAGATCTCGCGATAGATCTCACAGGTGGAAAGCAGCTCGTTATGCTTGCCCATGGCGGCGATCGCGCCGTTTTCCATAACCAAAATGAGGTCTGCATCCTCCACCGATGCCACGCGCTGGGCAATGATGATCTTGGTGGTTTCGGGAATAAAGGTACGGAAGCCCCCACGGATCAGTGCATCGGTCTTGGTATCCACGGCGCTGGTCGAGTCGTCAAGAATAAGGATCTTGGGCTTTTTGAGGAGCGCGCGAGCAATGCACAGGCGCTGCTTTTGACCGCCCGAAACATTGGTGCCACCCTGCTCGATGTAGGTATCATAGCCATCGGGGAAGGTGCTGACGAAATCCTCCGCCTGTGCAAGGCGGCAAGCCTCAACGATCTCCTCGTCAGTGGCATTCGCGTTACCCCAACGCAGATTTTCCTTGATCGTGCCGGAGAAAAGCAGATTCTTTTGCAAAACCATGGCAACGGCATCACGCAGAGTCTTGATATCGTACTCACGTACATCAACACCGCCGACGAGCACGCGACCCTCGGTAACATCATAAAGGCGCGGAATCAGCTGCACCAACGAGGTCTTGCCCGAGCCCGTGCCACCGATAATGCCCACCGTCATACCCGACTTGATATGCAGATCGACATCGGAAAGCGAGTTGCGCTTTGCCTTGGCGGAATACTTGAAATTGACATTATCAAAATCGATCGAGCCGTCAGCAACGACGGTAACGGGCTCAGCGGGATTGGTAAGCGTGGGCTCCTCGCCCAGCACCTCACAGATGCGCTTCATCGATTCGGCGGACATGGTAAGAATAACATAGATCATCGAAAGCATCATCAGGGACATCAGCACCTGCATGCCGTATGTAAGCATAGCGGAAAGCTGCCCCACATCTACGCCGCCTGTGCCCTCGATCGCCATTCTTGAGCCAACCAGTAGGACAAAAATCATATTAAAATACAGGCAGATCTGCATGATGGGGCGGTTCCATGCTACAATGCGCTCGGCACGGGTGAAATCCGCACTGATATTTTCTGCAGCGACGCCAAACTTCTCTTTTTCATATTTCTCACGCGAAAATCCCTTTACCACGCGCATAGCACGCACATTTTCCTCGATCGACTCATTGAGGCGGTCATATTTGCGGAACACACTGCGAAAGGCAGGCATTGCCTTTTTGCCGACCATAAGGAGACCGAAGGCAAGCACGGGAATGATAACGACAAAGGTCATGGCAAGCGTGCCACCCATTACAAAGGACATGATTACTGAGAAAATGAGCATCAGCGGCGAACGAATGGCAGTGCGGATCAGCATCATGTAGGACATTTGCACGTTTTGCACATCGGTGGTCATGCGCGTAACCAGCGATGAGGTAGAGAATTTATCAATATTCTCAAAGGAAAAATCGCCCACCTTGGCATAAAGATCATGCCGCAGGTTTTTAGCAAAGCCGGCAGACGCACGTGCACAGCAAAAGCCCGCAATACCGCCGCAGGCAAGCGACAGGCACGCCATTATGGCAAGCAAAACGCCGAGCCGTATCACCTCGGGCAACGCGGCACCTGCCTTAATGCGATTGACAAGGTTTGCCGTGATGAACGGGATCAAGGTTTCGATGATCGATTCGCCCACAATAAAAATGAGGGTTAAGATCGTCGGCTTTTTGAATTCGCGCACACAGCGTAACAATCTTTTAAACATAGCTCCTCCTTTGCGGGATCACCCGCTGTAATAAAATTAGTTTAGTAGTAAACCAATTTTTCTTGTGACCTAACTATTTTAACATCTAAAAAAAGGATTGTCAAGTAATATATATTAAATAATCCATAATTCATTTTATCATCACATTTATGTCTCACGCTCTTGACTATTGCTGCCAAACGCGTTATAATTTTTGTGAAAGATATAAAGGAGTGTGGACATGAAAAACACCGACACGTCTGCAGGCTGCTGCCTGCCCGACCGCGGCATGGACCTTGGGTTTGACTCCCGCATGCAGGTCAGATACGATATCACCCGCGATGAATTTGACGCTTATATTGCAGCGCTGAAAAATGACAGCGCCCATTGTCTCTTGCAGGAAAACAGCATTGGCGAGAACGCTTATCTCACATTTTCACGCGCGCAGGAGTTACTGCACATTTCCTATACCGCCTTCAGTAAAACGGTGCGCCTGATCACCGATACCACCGCGCGCTTTGCGACGCCTCCGCTGGTGCCTGTGCCCTTTGTGGGGGTAACCGAGCCCACGCTTTGTGTGCTTTCGCCGGATTACTCACACCGCGAGATCACAGACGGCAACGGCATGAGCTATGCCATTATTTTGGCGGATGGCAGCTACCTTTTGATTGACGGCGGCTACACGCAGGATGCAGCACGGCTTTACCGCTTTCTCTGTGACAACAACCGACGCCCCGACGGTAAGATTGTGATCGCCGCGTGGCTGATGACGCATTCACACAGCGATCATCACGGCGCCTTTCGCGAATTTTCAAAGCAATATGCCGACAAGGTAACGCTGGAACGCTTTATAATGGATCCCACGCGCCAAGAGATGCTGCACCGCGGCAAGGGCTACAGCCCATATCTGCCCGAAATGGTTTTGGATGATCTCGCACGCTTTGGTAAGGTGGATATCATACGTCCGCGCACGGGGCAAAAGCTCTATTTTGGCGATACGGTGCTTGAAATTTACTACACCCAGCAGGATCATTTGCCGCGCGTGCTGCCTTATCTGAACGATGCCTCCATTACCTTTAAGCTGCACATGGGCGGGCAAACTGTGCTCTTTATGGCAGACTGTGAAAAGGCGACCTCGGAGTTGATCTGCGATATGCACGGTGAAGCACTAAAGAGCGACATGGTACAGGTCAATCATCACGGCTACAGCGGCGGCACGGTCGAGCTGTATCAATTGGTTGATCCCCAGTGGAGCCTGTGGACTACCTGTCAGGTTGCCTTTGATATGCGTGTGATCGGTCAGAAATACCAATACATCGGCAATGCGGTAGAAAGCAACAAATATCTTTTTGACACACTCGGTCGCGAGCACTGCATTGTGGCAGACGGCCCCGCAAAGCTGATCTCCTTCCCCCTGCAGAAGTCGGAGGACATCAGTTATTACGAGTACAAATAAAAAAATGCCGCGGACAGGGTGATGTCCTTAGCGGAGAATTGAAAAAATACTAGTAAGTGCGAGCATCGCATTTGACCAGACAAATGCAAATATGGGCTAAGCCCAAACCCCTATCATAAACAAAAAGAGAGAACAAATCGGTTTAAAATCCGAAACATTCTCTCTTTTTTCTGCAAGTAACATTTGATATGGCAAAAATGTCATTCACCATACTCAAGCTCTTTTACAATCTCAACTAAAGTCTTACCTTCTACTCTGTGATTTAGAAGCAAGTCATCAAAACTCTCATATCGCCCTAAAACCTCTCCGTAAGCATAAACTTGCACTGCTTTACCATGGGGCTCTAACACAAACGATTCTCCTTTGTATTCAAGTATAATTTCGTTCTGACCGTTAATACATGCATCCTCAATTTCTGTGAGAAATAAAATATCGTCGTCTTCAAGGTTATATTTAGCTAAATCAAGCATTATAAAAATCTCCTTTTCTTTTTGGCTTTTTTGAACTCTTTCTTTTCTGCTTTGTTCGGCTTCCTATCATCAAATCTATGACCCTTGTGTATATCGTGCACATGATCGTAGGGTTTATGATCGTCTGCGGTGTCCAAATCTTTATATGCCCAACCGTCCGAGCCGAATTTTCGTCTTGATCTAAATCTGCCACTTTTGGCGTTATAGGTATCAATGTATGACCACGGAAGCCACTTCATAGGTTTGTGGAGAAATGGAGTCTTTTTGACATCTTTACCTTGATAAAACTGCTTATAAGGCTTTCTACTCATATTATATCACCTCCTTGAAATAAAGTCAAGTTTATTGCTTGCAATAATAGTCTATCATAAATTATTCTGTTTGTCTGTCCTCTGTTCTTTAGTTTTTAGGGTTTACAAAACAAATGTATTTTTGCAGAATCCATTGACTTTTAGGTTTACATAGTGTAAAATATCATTGAGGTGATGAAATGATTTCTTCCATTATAAAGCTATCCGTATCCGATTTTGTAT
>CAZOWH010000130.1:0-5823 GCA_964583425.1 uncultured Lachnospiraceae bacterium | reverse complement strand
AGATCACGCGTTTCCGAGCCGATGGTCTTAAGACCGTTGAAGGGCACCGAGCCGATGCGCTCCATTGCCGCGCGCAGCTCGGGCTGGAAAATGATTGCCAGCACAATAAGCCCATACGCAAAGAAGCTGTCAAGAATATACCGAATGGCGTACATTTCAAGCAATTCGCTAACGGCGAAAATGGCAACCACAATGACAACACCCGTTAAAAGCTTGCCTGCGCGACGGTCGCGCACGAAGATGTAAAGTGCAAAAAAGAGCGCCGCAAGACAAAGAATATCCACTATATCCCGCCAGCCGAACATGCTGAACGGGTCCTTAAAAAAGCTACCCGAAAGTAACTTGTCGATCATTTCATTCATAACCTACCGCCTATATGTATTCCGTCACCGCAAAAACGGCGCGAGCAATGGGGTGCCAAAGCCGCGACACCCCGCAAAATTCTATCATGTGTGCGCGCCGAGTATGCGCGCGAATATGCTTTTATAATTTATTATAACACGGAGTTTCATAAAATGCAAATGTTTTTGAGAGTTTTTTTGGCTTTTTTGCAACTTTTTTCGAAAAAACATACGGTTTTTTTCAGCTTGCGACATTTATTTGACGTGAATGAGGATCCGATTTGAAATGTTTTGCATTTTTGACAAAAATGTGCTATACTGAAGCTATCACAAAAAACGGAGGGTAACAGGATGCTACACGCTGATTTTTATATGCCGACACGTCTCTTTTTCGGTGAGCACGCGTTGGAACAGGGAAAGGATATACTCGCTTGTGCGGGAAAGCACGCTCTGATCGTAACAGGAAAGGCAAGCGCCAAGAGATCTGGCGCGCTCTGTGAGGTGACCGCACTGCTTGACAACGCCAAAATTGCTTATACAGTCTTTGATAAAATAACCGAGAACCCGCCGCTGATGACCTGCTATGAGGCGGGCAGGCTTGGGGCTGCGGCAGGTGCCGATTTTGTGATCGGCATTGGCGGCGGCTCGCCGCTGGATGCCGCCAAGGCAATTGCGGCATTTGCAGCAAACGGAGATATTGCGCCCATGGATATTTACGACGATGAAAAGCGCAAAAATCCCACCCTGCCGATCCTTGCGATCCCCACCACGGCGGGCACGGGCAGCGAGGTGAACAATTACAGCGTTCTCACGCTGCCGACAGGCATGCAGAAAAAGACCTTTAAGGCAAGCGACAGCTGGCCCCGCGCCGCGTTTGTTGATCCGCGCTATACGGCAACGATGTCCGATGCCACTACCCTTTCTACCGCGCTCGACGCCTTTGCGCACGCGATGGAAAGCTACCTTTCCCCGAAATCCACGGTGTTTTCCGAAAAAGCGGCGATATTTGCAGCCACCGAGATCTTTGACGTGATCTCCGCACTGCCCGCCGCATACGATGCCGATATGCGCGCGCGGCTTTCTCTTTCTGCCACCGCCGCGGGGATGGCGATCAGTGTGACGGGTACGGGCTTTCCTCACCCGCTTGGATACAGCATAACGCTGCTTGACGGTATTCCGCACGGGCGTGCCTGCGCCGCATTTGCGGGCGATTATATCACCTATAACGAAAAATGCGAAAAAGGACGCACACGTATCGCGGAATTTGCCTCATCCATCGGCACCAAGCCTGCTGTTTTAAAAGCATTTTTGCCCGGCGTTGCCGCCGTTGATCTCAGCTTTACCGAGGCGGAGATCGCCGAGCGTGTGGAGCTGATCACGAGTGCGAAAAACTATACCAACAGCCCATACGTTCTTTCAAAAGAGGAAATTTACGACATTTATCGCGCACATTTCAAGAGAAAATGAGTCCGAAATCGGAAACAGGCAGATCTTGTGGGGTCTGCTTGTTTTTTTTGCAGATCAGCGCCATGCGAAGGTGGAAATGGTGTGCATACATGTTGCATAGTCCTGCCTCATCCGTCACTTGACGATCACGATTCGATATCTTGCTGTCGATATAAACCTGCTGTGCGGATTTTCGATATACAAAAATCCCCGAACATGTGTTCGGGGATTTTTGTTCGATATGCGCCTGGCGGCGCATGATAAAGGTAAGTCACAAGCAGTTACAGCAAAATGCAGATCAAGCCGTTACTGCCCTCATTGATGATGCGCTCCAGCGTTTCGGAAAGCTTATGACGGGCTTCATCGGGCATGTGCGCAAGCTTACCGCACAGACTATCACTCACGAGCTCATAAAGACTCTTTCCGAACATATTGGAATGCCAAAGCTTTTGCGGATCTGCCTCAAGCTCGGCAAGGATGTTGCGCAAAAACTCCTCGGATTGCTGCTCGGTGCCAACAATGGGATTGATCTCGGCGGCAATATCGGCGCGGATCATATGGATCGAGCGCGCGGCGGCGCGGAGGCGCACGCCAAAGCCGCCCGATTGGCGCACGATTGTAGGCGTTTCAAGACGGAGATCGTCAAGCTCGGGCATCACGATCCCGTAGCCGTCACACTCGGCACTTTCGAGTGCCGAGGCGACACGCGCGTATTTTTTGCGCACCACCGCGAGATCGCGCAGCAATGACAAAAGCGCCCCCTCGTCTCTGATCTCCTCGCCTGCCGCCTTACTGACCATATCGTAGTAAAGCGAACGGCAAAGCTCGATCTCCACCTCGGCGCGTCCCGTGCCCATATCGAGGCGTGCAAGCTCGACACTGTCGATAAACTCATGCGCGGCAAGCCCCGCAAAGGCAGCGGAGACCTCACCCATGCGCGAGACCTTGGCACCGACACGGCAGACCGCCTCCATGAGCGAGTGCCGCACGGGATCATCACCCGCGAGGGCGCGCCACCATGAGGGGAAGGTAATGCCGATCGAGGTCACGGGAAATTCGCCGAGGATAAGATCAAGGATCCCCGCGATATCCGCAGCCCCCAGGGAAAGACAATTCACCAGTGCCACGGGAACGCCGTATTTTTCCTCAAGCTCGGCAGCAAGCGCGGCAGCGCTCTCCCCCGCGGGGTCGGCGGAATTCAGCACCACGGCAAAGGGCTTACCAAGCGCCTTCATTTCGGCTACGATCCGCTCCTCCGCACCGACATATGCGGCGCGCGGGATCTCCCCCACCGTGCCATCCGAGGTCACAAGCATGCCGATGGTGGCATGCTCGCTCATCACCTTGCGCGTGCCGAGCTCCGCTGCCTCGCCAAAGGGCATAGGCTCCTCAGACCAAGGCGTATGTACCATACGCGTAGTGCCGTTCTCCTCTCCGCCGAGTGCCTCAGGGATCATAAAGCCCACGCAATCGATCATTTTTACACGTAGGGAAACACCGTCACCGACCGTGAGGGACACCGCCTCGTCGGGCACAAACTTCGGCTCAGTGGTCATTACCGTCATACCCGCGGCGCTCTGCGGCATTTCGTCACGGGCGCGATCGCGGCTATAGCCATCCTCAATATTGGGCAGGACAAGCTCCTGCATAAAGCGCGTGATAAAGGTGGATTTTCCGCTGCGCACGGGTCCTACCACACCGATATAAATATCACCGCCCGTGCGCTCGGCAATATCTTGATAAATGGAATGCTCTGCCATATGTTTCTCCTCCGCTTTCTGTCGCGTTCTGATATCGCTATATCGTATGCGGTGAAAAAAAAGAATATTCCACCCGCCATGCGGACAGGTGGAATATCACAAATTTAATGCTTGATGCGCACCAAGGAGCTGATGCCACGGTCAAGTGCGGCGAGGAGTGCATCGACATCCACGGCGGTATTTTCGGGCGAAAAGCTGATACGAAGCGAGCAATCCGCCTCGGCGGGCGAGAGCCCGAAGGCAAGCAGCACGGTGCTGGGCCCCGACGCATGTGAGGAGCACGCCGAGCCCGAGGAGACCGAGATCCCCTCCCCCGCAAGGTAGTGGAGCATGGTCTCACTCTTGATCTGCGGTAGAGTAATATTGACGATATGCGAGGCAGCACGGGCGGGACGGTTGACACGGATCTCACTCCCCGCAAGCCCCGCAATGAGGCGCGCCGAAAGGCTTGCCATATGGGGCATGGCAGTGCGGGCGCTCTCCATGCCTGCCCTTGCCGCCGCGGCAAAGCCCGCAATGCCGATCATGTTTTCGGTGCCCGAGCGGAGCCCCTGCTCCTGCCCGCCACCGCAGAGAAACGGGCTGATGCGCCGCTCCTTTCGCATGCGCTCGGTGATAAAGAGCGCACCAACGCCCTTTGGACCGTGTATCTTATGCGCGCTGACCGTGATAAGATCCGCCCCCATGGCACGGATATTCATGGGCACCTTCAAAAAGCCCTGTACCGCATCGCAGTGACAAACGCACAAGGGGCTTGCTGCCCTTGCTGCGGCAAAGACCTCCTCCACGGGATAGCGCGCGCCCGTTTCGTTATTGACAAGCATCATGCTGACCATAAAAAGATCACTGTTGCAATTTGCGCGCACGGCGTCCATATCAAGCGCGCCGCCCTTGGTTGCCACGCGCACCACGCGAAAGCCCTCTTTTTCAAGCAAGCGGAGATTGTTTTCGACCGAGGGGTGCTCACTGTCGGTCGTGAGAATGGTGTGCGCCACGCGGCGCTCCTTGGCGCGTGCCGTGCCCAGCAGGGCAAGCGCTGTTGCCTCGGTACCGCAGGAGGTAAAAACAAGCTGCCCCTCCTTTAAAAAGCGCTCACCGAGCGCCTCCCCCACCGCGGCGCGGCACTCGCGCAAAAGCTTTGCCGCCTCCGCGCCACACGTGTGGAGAGAGGAAGGGTTACCGAAGGTCTCCATTGCCGCCACCATTGCCGCCTTTGCCTCGGGGCAAAGAGGGGTGGTGGCGCTGTTATCGAGATAGATCTGCTTCATCTTATTTAAATGTAAAGTTTGCTACGATATTGTTTACATCTGCGGCATACGCTTCATAGTCGGTGGCAATGGCGGTGTAGGTCACCACATAGACATTGAAATCGTACACGGTGATCACCTGCAGGCACTGATAGAGCGTATCACCAAAGGTATAGGAGAATTTATAGCTCTTGGCATCCTTGCCGCCGAGCGTGGTGTCGGTGCCGCCCTCGATCACGGTGAAATTGGCAAATATAGCCTGATATTCGACAAGACAATAGTTGGTCCAATAGGTCTCGGGGGTCAGCTGCTCCTCGGGATAATAAACGGTGGCAAGCACGTTAGGGGCATTATCCCCGGCGGTTGCCTTGGCACCCGAAACGTTATAGGAATCGGGGATCCAGTTCTCGGGCACATAGAGATTATATTTTGCGCTTTCCAGCGCTACGTTTTGCATGCCGTCGGGCGTGGGATCGGTATTGGCGCACGCCACTGTGGTAACAAGGCATGCCGCCAGCAGCAGAATTGCAAGTATCTTTTTCATGTTCTTTTCCTCTCTTTAATTTGTAGTACGGAGCATTTCGGCGGCGGCACTGAGTATGCCGATCCTGCCGCTTTCAAAGGTAAGCCCTCCCTGCACAAATGCAGTAAAGGGCGGCTTGATGGGCCCATCGGCAGAAAGCTCGATCGAGGCGCCCTGCACAAAGGCACCCGCCGCCATAATAACCTCATCCTGGTAGCCGGGCATTGCCCAGGGCTCGGGCGTGACGTAAGCATCCACGGGCGAGCCCGCCTGAATGCCGCGGCAGAGCGCGCAAAGCGCTTCCCTGCTGCCCGTAATAACGGTTTGAATGATATCGGCGCGACGCTCCTGCCACACGGGCTCAACGGTATAACCGAGCGCCTCGAATATGTAGGCGGCAAAATGCGCGGTCTTGAGTGCTTCACCTACGGTGTGGGGAGCGTAGAACAGCCCGCGGTACATGTTTTTGTTCTGCCCCAAGGTAGCGCCCACCTCAAGCCCGATGC
>CAZOWH010000129.1:4424-5895 GCA_964583425.1 uncultured Lachnospiraceae bacterium | reverse complement strand
ACGGTAAGCTGGTAGCGGAGAATAAGACCCTTACGCTCACCAAGCTGGCTGAGGGCTCTCGCGAGTTCTCCAAAACCACCGAAAAGCAGTTTGGCGAGCCCGAAAAGACCATCACAGTCGTCGAGACCGACGGCAAGAACGAGCAGCATGCGGGCATTATCAACAACTTTGCCAATGCCGTGCTTGGGCTTGAGCCGCTTTACGTGGACGGTACCGAGGGCATCAACGGTGTTGAAATTATGGATGCTATGCTCCTGTCCTCCTTCCTTGGCAGGGCAGTGGACCTGCCCATTGACGACGAGCTTTATTACAGCGAGCTGAAAAAGCGCATTGCCACCAGCCGCCCCAAGGGTTCAAAAAAATGAAGATCGCGCTTGTCGGTGCAGGTGTCATTGCACGCGTGCACGTAAAGGCACTTGCGGCACTCGGCATGCAGCCCGCGGCGGTGTGCGATATTGATGCCTCCAAGGCAGAAAAGCTGTTGCGGGAATTTGCGCTGGATCTCCCCGTGTTTACCGATTACGGGGAAATGCTCGCCGATTTCGCGCCCGATGCGGTGCACATTTGCACGCCGCATGGTCTGCACGCCGATATGGTGGTGGCAGCGCTTGAGCGGGATATCCACGTGCTTTGCGAAAAGCCGCTTTGCATCAAGGAGAGCGATATACCGCGCATTCTTGCGGCGGAGCAGAGGAGCAAGGCTACGCTCGGTGTCTGCCACCAAAACCGCTATAACCCCGCCAATCTCTTTTTTAAGGATCACATTGCGGGCAGTGCCTTGCGCGCCGCGCACGGCGCGGTGGTCTGGCACCGTGATGCCGCTTATTATGCGGCGGGCGCATGGCGTGGCAAGTGGGCAAGTGAGGGCGGCGGTGTCATGATCAATCAGGCGCTCCACACGCTCGATCTTTGTCAGTGGCTGTTTGGTATGCCCACGTCGGTTACGGCAACGGTTTCCAATCTCTCGCTCGGTGGGGTCATTGAGGTGGAGGATACCGCAGCCGCCACCTTTGCGGGTGACACTCCCTTTACCTTTTTTGCTACCAATGCGGCGGCGGTCAGCATGCCCGTCAGCATTACCGCTCGCACGCAGGATGAGGAGATCGTTTTGCTGCCGCACAGTGTGATCGTCAACGGCAAAACGGTATTTCACGAGTCGCAAAACATGGTCATGGGCAAGGCATGCTACGGCAGCGGCCATATTGATCTGCTTGCCGATTTTTATCGGTGCCTGCGTGAGGGCAAGCCCTTTCCCATCGGCGGCGCGGAGGGCGCACGGGTCGTAAGGCTTATTCTCGCCATGTACCAAAGCAAAGGCGAGAAAATATCCCTGTAATAACGTAAATAAGCAAGGTGCAGTCTCAAATCTCCATTTGAGACTGCACCTTGCTTTTGTGTATGTATGCATTCCTCGTGGGGCGGCTGTCCTCGCCTGCGGCGGTGTAAAAGACGCACACCTGTTGTAGGGGGC
>CAZOWH010000129.1:2760-4324 GCA_964583425.1 uncultured Lachnospiraceae bacterium | reverse complement strand
GGGCGGCTGTCCTCGCCTGCGGCGGTGTAAAAGACGCACACCTGTTGTAGGGGGCATTCGCGAATGCGAAAAGCCAAACCACCTTCTCCGGCGGAGAAGGTGCCGAGGTACGAGGCGGATGAGAAGGGCGAGGATGCACTATGTTTTGATTACCGGTGGAAGGAATTTATTTACCCTACGGGGCTGTTGCGAACAAAACAATTCCTTCTCCCTCCTCATCCGTCGCCTATGGCGCCACCTTCCCCGCTGGGGAAGGCTGGAATATGCGTACAGATACGCATTGTTGGCACCGGCATTGTAGGGCGGCTGTCCTCGCCTGCGGCGGTGTAAAAGACGCACACCTGTTGTAGGGGGCATTCGCGAGCACATGAGCAATGTGCATAATATATCGCTATCCTGTAGGGCGGTGCCTTGGTGCCGCCGTGATTAAAATGTTATCTGTATGAAACGGCGGGAGCAAGCCCCCATCCTACGGTGTTGTTGCACCAACACCCTACGATTTTTTATCAACCGCAACAGCGGAGGGCAGCACGCCTTGCAAACGGTAAAAGACCTTGGAAAAATAGGAATGACTGACAAAGCCGCAAGCCTCTGCCACCTCCGCCACCGTCATGCCGCCCTCGCGGAGCAGGCGCTCGGCACACTTGATGCGCAGGATATTGATATAGGCAATGGGTGTTTGCCCCGTTGCCGCCTTAAACTCGCGCAGAAAATGATATTTGCTCAGCTTTGCGGTAGCGGCAAGGGTATCGAGGTCGATCGGCTCGTGATAGTGCGAGCGAATATAGCCAACGGCAGTGCGCACGGGGGATTCGGCATCTCCCTTTACCGTCTCCGCGGGGGTGGCGTAATCGCTCATCAGCGTTACCATAAGATCCAGCACCGCAGCGCGCAGGCGCGCTTCTCGGTAAGGGTCGCAGCTCTCAAAGGCTTGCGCAACTTTGTTATATTTTTCGGTCAGGATATCCGAGCGGATACGGCGCGGAAAGCTCATGTCCCCGGGCGAGAGTCCGTTTTTGCGGCAGAAGGACTCATCTACAATTAAGCAATAATAGCCAAGCTCTCCCTCGGGGCGCATGCGGTGCAGCATACGCGAGCCGATCACCCCGATATCGCCCGGCTCCATCGGGGTCTCCTCATTCTCGCAGATCATGGCGCCCTTGCCCTTGGTAAAGAGTAATATTTCTACATTCTCGTGCCAATTGGCGCAGCTACGCCACGATTTCACGGTATCGTAATGAAAGATCACGGGGGTATCGACAAGCCCGTGTACCTCGTGAACGATTTTGTGTATGGCGCGCTGCGGTAATTTTTCCATGTTTTTAAAACAGCAATATTGTTTTATAAAATCGCAAGATTTTTTATTGACTGTCTCCCTCTGCTTATTATAAAATAGAATTGACAAAAAAGCAAGAGGAGGATTGCAACATGTATCAATTTCCCATCGGCGCGATCGTAGAATCGTTCAAAAAGCCCACGCGTGAGGCGGTAAAGACCGCTGCCTCGCTTGGCATCAAGGGTCTGCAGATGTACTGCACCAAGGGCGAGCACGCGCCCGAAAACT
>CAZOWH010000129.1:1358-2750 GCA_964583425.1 uncultured Lachnospiraceae bacterium | reverse complement strand
CCGCGCTGATCGAAAAATCCAAGCGCATTCTCGATCTTGCCAAGGAGCTTGAAACCGATATCGTGACCACGCACATCGGCGTGGTGCCCACCGACTCGAAGCACCCCCGCTATGCCATCATGCAGGAGGCGTGCTACCAGCTCGCCCAGTATGCCGATTCCATCGGCTCTCACTTTGCCGTGGAAACGGGGCCCGAGACCTCGGCGGTGCTGAAGGGCTTTCTTGACTCGCTCGGCTCGCGCGGCGTTGCCGTAAACCTTGACCCCGCCAACCTTTGCATGGTGACGGGTGACGACCCCGTGCAGGCGGTATACAATCTGCGCGATTATATCGTACACACTCACGCCAAGGACGGCAATCTGCTGGTGAAGGGAAATCCCGAGTACATTTACCGCGCGGTGCATCCCGTGCCCGAGGAAGCAAAGGGCATTCGCTACTTCGAGGAGGTGCCGCTCGGCACGGGCTCGGTGCCGTTTCCCGCATATCTTGCGGCGCTTGAGGATATCGGCTACCGCGGCTATCTGACCATTGAGCGCGAGTGCGGTGCCGACCCTACGGCAGATATCAAAACAGCAGTAGACCATCTCACCGCTGTCATGCGTGAGAATTAAAATTCGGAGGTAATATCATGAAAACAGTTAAGATCGGTATGATCGGTGCGGGCAATATTGCCAACACGCATCTGAAGGCGTATAGTAGGATCCCGAACGTTGAGATCGCTGCCATTTGCGATATCGACGCCGAGCGCCTTGAAAAAACACGCAAAAAATTTGACCTTGATCCCGCACATTGCTACACGAGCGTTGAGGCAATGCTTGCCGCCGAAAAGGAGCTGGATGCCGCCGACGTTTGCGTGTGGAACGTAAATCACGCAAGCTGCACCATTGCCGCGCTGCGCGCAGGCCTGCATGTCATTTGCGAAAAGCCGATGGCATATAACGCCGCCGAGGCACAGATGATGAAGGATGAGGCAGATAAGGCGGGCAAGCTCTTGATGATCGGCTTTGTGCTCCGCTTCTCCGCCGAAAATGCCGTGGTGCGCGATCTCATTGACAACGGTACCATGGGCGAGGTCTATTATTCTAAGGCAACCTACCTGCGCCGCCACGGTAACCCGGGCGGCTGGTTTGGCAACAAGGCGCTGTCGGGCGGCGGGCCTGTGATTGATCTTGGCGTGCACGTGATCGACCAGACCCGCTATCTGATGGGGTCACCGAAGCCCGTTTCGGTGTATGCCGTGCTCTCTCATAAGCTTGGCAATCGCCCGGAGCTGAAGAACGGCGTTGCATGGAGACCCGAGAACGCCGATAAGCACAAGGTCTGTGACGTAGAGGACTTTGGCACGGCGCTCATTCGCTATGAAAACGGCGCAGTCACGCTCCTTGAGACCTC
>CAZOWH010000129.1:0-1258 GCA_964583425.1 uncultured Lachnospiraceae bacterium | reverse complement strand
CGCGAGGTGATCATCAAATGAGGTTGTCGGTTTCCTCCTATTCCTTCCAGCAATATATCAAGGCGGGCAAGCTGACGCAATTTGATACGGTTGCCGCCGCGCATGAGCTGGGTCTTGATGCCATCGAGTTTACCGATCTTGTGCCTCCTGCGGGCACCGACGTGCGCGATTTTGCCGTTTCGCTGCGCCGCGAGGCGGAGCGCCTTGGGATGACCATCAACGCCTATACCGTCGGTGCAGAGCTTTTTCAGCCGACCCCCGAAGCAGAGGAGGCAGAGCTCGCGCGCCTCACGGCGCAGGTGGATATCGCTCATCTGCTGGGTGCCAAGGTCATGCGGCACGACGTGTGCCGCAAGCTATATCCCACAGGGGAGGGGCGCTCCTTTGACTTAATGCTCCCCACGCTTGCCAAAAACGCACGCATTATTACCGAATATGCCGCTCTCAAGGGCATTCGCACCTGCAGCGAGAATCATGGCTATATCGCGCAGGATAGCGACCGTGTTGAGCGTCTTGTTAACGCCGTAGCGCACGATAACTACGGCGTGCTGATCGACATGGGCAATTTCGCCTGCGCCGACGAGGATTCGGCTGCGGCGGTCTCCCGCCTTGCCAATTTTGCCGTGCACGCGCACGCCAAGGATTTTATCAAGCGTCCGTTTCTGATGGGCGCAGCCGATGGCTATTTCCTAACGCGCGGCTGCAATTACCTGCGCGGCGTTGCCATCGGTGAGGGCGATATTCCCGTGAAGCAGTGCATCGCGATCTTAAAGCGCGCGGGCTACGATGGCTTTCTCTCGATCGAATACGAGGGCAAGGAGGACTGCATCGAGGGCATTAAAACAGGCATCGCCAACCTGCGGCAGTACCTCGCCGAGCTTGCGTAAGGCAAAGCAGAACGGGGAAAAACGGGAAGGGGCTGTCTCATTTCGCGCAGAACAAAACACACGAAACAATAAATAAAACGAAAACCGCTTTTTCTATCACGCAAATGGTAAAGGAAGCGGTTTTTTAGGTAGAAATTCTTGCGAATTTCAATTTTTATGTGTGTCTTTAGGCGCGCTCTCGGCATTCGACGTACCTTTGTACGACTATCATGCCGAGATCACGCCTTCTGCATCTAAATGCGACAGCCCCTTCTGTTTTTTGCCGCAGGCAAAAAACATTCATCCCCACAACCCCAAAACCTGATAAAAAAGGGAATATAGGTGCAAACAATGCGCACCGTGTATGCACTCACCCACCTCTTTTTGTCATC
>CAZOWH010000128.1:0-5898 GCA_964583425.1 uncultured Lachnospiraceae bacterium | reverse complement strand
CACACGCCCCGAGACCGTTAAGACCAAGGGAATATTCGTATGCGGCACCGCCCTTGTTGTTCTCGTACTTACCGCCTGCATAAAGCTCGCAGTAAATGAGGTCCCAGTTCCATCTGCCTTCCTTTTCGTTGTACCCCAGCGGCACGCCGCGCCCGCAGTCGTCCACCTCGATCGAATAGTCGTTGTAGGCGGTCACGGTGATCACGTTGCCGTGTCCCTCGCGCGCCTCGTCTACCGAGTTTGACAGAATCTCAAAAAAAGAATGCTCACAGCCCTCAAGACCGTCCGAGCCGAAGATAACGCCGGGACGCTTTCTTACGCGATCGGCGCCCTTTAAGGCAGTGATACTGTCATTGCCGTATTTTTTTGCGGAATTTTTTGCAGCCATTACATTCTCCTTTTCCTGTATATCACAAGGGATTGTGTCCTTATCTACACTATTATACCATATCTTGTGGATTTTGTAAAGTATCACCAACATTTTTTTAAATATTCACCAAAAAAACACCGCCACCCCTTGCACGCGCGGGCGCTAATCTGTATAATATACTATGGATATGCCTGTTTATATTAATTAAAGAGGTGATCCATATGATCATGACAGATTTTTTACGGCAGCCCGCCCGTTATTCTGTGGCACTGGTAGGGCTTGGACGTGCCAATCGCGCGGTGCTTGATTGGCTATTGCAGCACGGCGGTAGTGCCACTGTGTATGCCGAAGCACCTGTGCCGTCCGATGTGCGTGAGGCTTATGCGGTGAAAGGGATCGCATTTTGCGAGGGAGCATTTCCGCGTGTCTTTCCCGCACAGGTGATCGTGCGCTCGCCCGGCGTGCGCCCCGATATTCCCGCGATCCGCGCTGCCGTGGCAGCAGGTGCGTGCCTGACAAGCGAGACCGAGCTGCTGATGGCGCTTGCCCCCTGCCGTGTGATCGGCATTACGGGCAGCGACGGCAAAACCACCACGGCGAGTCTCGCAGCAAGATTGCTGGATGCGGCCGGGCACCGCACGTGGCTTGGCGGAAACAACGGCACACCGCTTTTGCCACGGGTCGGTCAAATGAAAAGGGAAGATATTGCCGTGCTGGAGCTTTCAAGCTTTCAACTGATGACATTAAGTACCCCGCCCACCGTGGCGGTGATCACCAATCTCACGCCCAATCACCTCAACTGGCACACCGATATGGCGGAATACGCGGCGGCAAAGTGCCGCATTTTCGGGGAAGGCACTCGCCTTGTGCTCAATGCTGAGAATCCCGTCACATGCGAGATCGGCAGGGCACATGCCGCGCATAACACGCTGTTTTTTTCTTCTGGCGCGCAAGGCGCTGCCTTTGCTACCGATATTTTGCGGGGGAGCAGTGCCATATATGCAAGAGAGGGTGCCGTTTGCATTTCCGATGGTGGCAGCGAACGGGTGTTTACCTGTCTTGATGCCTTTCACCTTACAGGCAGACACAATCTTGAAAATCTCCTTGCCGCCATGGGCGCCACGGCGCCTGATCTTACCGCGGAGGCGCCGCGTGCGGCGCTTTGCGATTTTCGCGGTGTCAAGCACAGGCTCGAGTATGTGGATACGGTGCGCGGGGTAAAATATTACAACAGCTCGATCGATACCTCACCCACCCGTACTGCGGCGGCACTGGCGGCGTTGGATACACACCCCATTGTGATCGCGGGGGGCAGGGGGAAGGGGATATCCTTCGCGCCGTTAGCCTTAGCGCTCCGCACTCACGCCAAGGCGGTGTACCTTTACGGCGAGGCGGCGGAGGAGATCGCGGCGGTGCTGGGCAGCTCATTTCCTCATGCTGTGTTTGCAAGGTTTGCCGAGGCATTTTCCGCCGCGGCAAAGGAGGCTGTTGCAGGGGATACTGTGTTACTTTCACCCGCGTGCACCGCGTTTGGTGAATTTCGTGACTTTGAAGAACGGGGCGAGACCTTTTGCCGCTTGGTGGCAGAGCTCGCCGCAGAAAGGAAATAAAATTTTGGAACTGAAGCAATTTATATCCGACATGGCGGGGCTGATGAGCATTACGGGCTACGAGACCTATGATCACGAACGCCTTTTGTCGCTGATGGTCGGCTTTGAGGAAGGCTATACCGATGCGGTCGGTAATCGTGTATTCGTGCGCCGCACGGGCAAGCCGAGCGCGCCGAAAATTCTCATTGACACGCATTTTGATGAGATCGGCATGCTGGTGACCGACATAAAGGAGGGCGGCTTCTTAACCGTTACCTCTGTCGGTGGGCTCGATGCCCGTACCCTGTCCTCCGCCCGCGTGAAGATCTATGGCAAGCAGGTGCTTGACGGCGTGGTCACCTCCACGCCCCCGCACCTTGCGGGCGATGAAAAAAAGCTTACCCCCATCGAGGAGCTGATGATCGATACGGGCTACCCCGAGGAGGAGCTGCGGTCGCTCGTGCGCGTGGGCACGCCCGTGGGCTTCTCACCCGAATATCGCACGCTTGCAGGCGGCAGGCTTTCGGGAAAGGGGCTTGATAACAAGGCATGTGCCGCTATTGCTGCGGCGGCACTGATGGAGGTGCCACAGGAGCGCCTTGCGGGTGATGTGTATCTTGTCCTTTCCGTGCATGAGGAGACCGATAAAACGGGCGGAACCGTCGTTGGCGGCTTTGCCATTGCGCCCGATTATGCCATGGTGGTGGATGTCAATCTTGGCTACATGAGTGGTGCCGAGCGCCGCGAGTGTGTTACCATGGGCAAGGGTCCCTCCATTGCACGCAGTGCCATTGTGGATCGCCGTCTTACCGCCATGTGTGAGGCGCTTGCCACGCGTGAGGGCATCCCGTGGCAGATCTCGGTCGAGCCCAAGAGCACGGGTACGAATACCGAAGCGCTTCATCTGGTGGGAGCAGGGATCTCGGTAGTAGATGTCGGCTTGCCGCTGACCGCCATGCATACCTATACCGAGGTGCTCGATATGCAGGATGCTGAGGCGCTTTATAAGCTCGTGACAGCATTTGTCACCGATAAGGAACTCGCGGAGGTGTTTGGCAGATGACAAGCGGTATTGAACTGATCAAAAAGCTCTCGCTTGCTTTCGGCCCCTCGGGCTGCGAGGGCGAGGTAGAGCGCCTTATTCGCGCGGAGCTGGCGGACACGCCCACTGAGCTTTTCACCGATCGTATGGGCAATCTCACGGCACATCTGCCGGGGCCTGCGGGCGCTACGCGCGTGATGCTGTCGGCGCACATGGATGAGGTTGGCTTTATGATCACCGAGATCGAGGAAAAGGGTTTTTTGCGCTTTGCCACCCTCGGTGGGATCGACCCGCGCGTTCTGGTCGGCAGAGCAGTCACGCTCGGGGATGAAAATAAGCGCGTGGCTGGTGTGATCTCCTGCAAGGGCATTCATTTTCAGAATGCCGATGAGAGAAAAAAGCTGCCCGAGCTGAAGGATATGTATATCGATATCGGCGTCGGCACACGCGCCGAGGCGGAACAATTTGTTGCGCTTGGTGATTTCGGCACATTTGATACGCCCTTTTTGCCGTTTGGTAAGGATCATGCTTACCTTTCCGCAAAGGCGCTTGACGACCGTGTGGGCTGTGCCATTCTCATTGAGGTGCTGCGCGCCGTCGCGGACAAGCACCTGCCTCTTGATCTGTGGTTTGCGTTTACCGTGCGTGAGGAGCTTGGTATTTCGGGGGCTACGGTTACGGCGAACCGTGTCGCGCCCGATATTGCCATGATTATTGAGACCACGGCAATGGCTGACCTGCCCGATATCCCCAAGTCCCGCCGTGTGGCGGATATGGGTGCGGGCGGCGTGCTCTCGCTTCTTGACCGCGCCACCATCTACGATCGAGGGCTTGTCGATCTCGCGCTCGCTACCGCCAACGCAAACGGCATCCCCGTGCAGGTCAAGCGCTTTGTTTCGGGCGGCAATGATGCAAAGCACATTCAGCAGGCGGGCACAGGTGTGCGCTGCCTTGCGCTCTCCGCCCCCACACGCTATCTCCATGCCCCTGTTTCGGTGGCGAAATACAGCGATATTACGGCAATGATCTCACTGCTTGAGGCAATGCTGACCGTACTATAAAGGAAGGAAATGATATGTACCAAACACTGAAAGCATTATTGCCCGCCACACCCTCGGTCTCGGGGCGTGAGGGCGGCATTCGCGATATTATCAAAAATTTGATGCAGCCCCTTTGCGATGAGGTAAAGACCGATGCCATGGGCAACCTCATCTGTCTCAAAAAGGGCAGCGCCGCCGCCCCCCGCAGAATCCTGCTGGCGGCACACATGGATGAGATCGGCTTTATCGTCAACTTTATCGAGGATAGCGGATATTTGCGCGTAGCACCCATCGGCGGTATCGATTATACCGCCGCAGTCGGCTCGGTCGTCGTGTTTGAAAACGGCACCAAGGGCGTGCTGGTCTCGGAAGCGGATCGCAAAAGCGGCGAGGTGCCCAAGGCAGATAAATGCTATGTTGACATCGGCGCCAAAAGCCGCCGCGAGGCAGAAAAGCGCTTAAAGATCGGCGATTGCTGCGCTCTTGCCGCGGAGCTGACACGCCTTGTGGGCGGTCGCGTTTGCGGCAGACCGCTTGACGATCGCATCGGCTGTGCCGTGATGCTCGAGATCGCGCGCCGCCTTACCACCCCTGCCGACGATATTTACTATGTCTTTTCGGTGCAGGAGGAGGTCGGCTGTCGCGGTGCGCGCCCCGCCGCCTTCGGTATTGCACCCGAAAGGGCGCTCATCTTTGATGTGACCGCCACGGGCGATACCATATCCGCCGCACCCATGGCAGTAAAGCTTGGTGACGGCGTTGCCATAAAGATCAAGGATAGATCTGTCATTTGCGATGCCGCTATCGTCGATGAGCTGCTGGCGCTTGCCAAGGAGCGAGGCATTACCGCACAGTGTGAGATCCTCACCTTCGGCGGTACCGATGCCTCTGCCGTGCAAATGACGGGGCTTGGCTGTCGCACGGGCGCGCTTTCAATCCCGTGTCGCTATATCCACACGGGCGTTGAAATGATCGATATGGCAGATGCGAAGGCTGCCGCAGATCTCGCCGTTTCCTACCTTGGAGGTGAGAAATGATGGAATTTTCTCCCGCGCTGCTGGCGCTTGCCGATAAAGCAGAGGCGGCGCTCGCACCGCAATTTCTCCACCTTTCGCGCGTGTCGCATCACAATACCGCACGCGTGATGGCGGCATTTGCCGCGCATCATGTCGATGCCGCCTGCTTTAACGGTAGCAGCGGCTACGGTTATGATGACCGCGGCAGAGAGGTGCTTGACCGCATTTTTGCCGATGTGATGGGCGCGGAGGCTGCCTTTGTGCGTCACAGCATTGCCAACGGCACGCAGGCGCTTGCCATCGGGCTCTTTGGCTTGCTGCGCCCGGGCGATATCCTTCTGTCGGTTGCAGGTAAGCCCTATGACACGCTTGCCGAGGTCATCGGTATCGAGGGCGAGGCGGACAACGGCTCGCTTGCCGATTTCGGCGTCGATTACCGTCAGATCGAGCTGAAGGATAATAAGACCCTTGATCTTGATGCCATTACCGCATTTTTGCGGGGCGCAGAGGGCGCGCAGGTGAAGGTCTGCTTTATTCAGCGCTCCAAGGGCTATCTCAACCGCCGTACCCTGACCGTTGACGAGATCGGCGAGGCGGTGCGCGCCATCAAGGCTGTCCGCGAGGATATCTTTGTGATGGTGGATAACTGCTACGGTGAATTTACAGAGGAAAAGGAGCCGCCCGCCGTTGGCGCCGACCTTACCGTTGGGTCGCTCATTAAAAATCCCGGTGGCGGCATGGCGGAAACGGGGGCGTATCTGGCAGGCACCGCGCGTGCCGTTGAGCTCGCCTCCTACCGCCTTACCTGTCCCGGCATCGGGCTTGAGGTGGGCGCTACCTT
>CAZOWH010000127.1:0-5918 GCA_964583425.1 uncultured Lachnospiraceae bacterium | reverse complement strand
GTCAACGCGCTCGCCATAGGCGAGGGCAGCCCGCCCTACGGGATATCAAATCATCGTGCGCATTGTTTGCACACATCGCGAATTTGGCGGATGCTGCATTTTGTCAATCAAAACTCAAATATAAAGCGAAAGCGCCTTGGCGCCCACAGAGACCTCGCGCGCCACGGCGATAAATTCCTTCACGATGGGCTCCTGCGGTATACCCTTTTTATATATGGCATAGACCGTGCGGCGCGCACGCTTTCCTTTAGGTACAAAATAAAGGATATCCTCCGAGGGGAAGGATGATACGGCAACCGCCGAGGTACTGGTCAGCGTAGCGCCTACCCCTGCGCACATCATATTGTAATGGATGCCGCTGTGGCGCGCGTTTTTGATAATATACGATGCTACTGCGTAGTCGCCGAGCAGATCTGCCATATACCGATAGGTATTGGTGCCCTTAGCAAAGGGTAAAAACGGCACGTGCGCAAAGGCCGACAGATCTGAAAGCTCCTTTTCAGGCGGATAACTCTCCCCCAGCAGCTCCTCGCGGGTGACAGCAAGGTGTGAAAGCGCCGCAGCCCCCGGCAGCAGGCGGTGCATGGCGATCACAAGCTGCTCCTCAAAGATCGGCGTTGCCTCCTGCTCGTGCGGGTCAAATTCGTAGGAGAGGATCAGGTCAAGATCCTGCTTTTTCAGCTTCTCGGGCAGATTACCGACACCGCCGATATTGCCCGCATCGATCGACACCTCGATCTCGGGATGGCGGCGGTAAAACGCGCCACATATGGTGGGTAACAGGTAATAAGAGGTATAGTTGCTTGCTCCCACCGAGAGTGAGCCGTAGGCTGCCGCGGAGAGCTGACGCAGGCGGTGGCGCATGTTGGTCTCGCTCTCCATGATCTCCTCTAAGGTTTCAATATAGATGCGCCCCTCGGGCGTCAAGGATAGCGGAACGGTGGTGCGGTCGAAAATGCGGATACCGAGCTCCCTTTCGTGCCGCGCCACAGCGGCACTGAGCGCAGGCTGCGAGAGAAAAAGCGCCTTTGCGGCAGCGGAAAAGCTTTTTTCGGTATACACCTTGTAAACATATTTTGCCGATAACTCCATTTTGCGCCTCCATAACATCTATGTTATACCATTTGTATTGATATTTGTATTTGATTATACCACAAGTTCGTGATATAATCAATATGTAATTATTTTTTTAAGGAGCACGCAATGAAAAAACAAGTAAAGCTTTTTTGGTTCGCGATCGCAGCCTTGGCACTGCTGGTGATGGCGGCGATCACCTGTAGCGCGTTTGACGAGACGCAGCAGGCAGGCACGACCTACTATTACGAGGTATCCTACACCGATGCAAGCGGGGCAAAGCAGGTGCGCGGCTATGCCACTACCTTGTCGGACGCCGTAGCAAACGCCGGGGCGGGCGACACCGTAACCGTGCTTGCCGATGTGACCGAGACCATGATGGTAACGGTTGACAAAAATCTCACGATCGACGGCAACGAAAAAACGGTCGCCTTTACCGATGCGGCAACCATTACCGCAAACGGCAGCGATGCGGTGGTGTTAAAAAACTTTAACATTACGGTATCGAACCCCTTTGTGACAGTCAATACCGGTAAGCTGACGATCAGCGGCTGCACCGTTGTGGGTGCGGCAGATGGCACGGGCAATTTGGTATATGCCCCCACCGACGGCGTGACACTGGAGATCGCCGACAGCACCTTTACCAACAACCGCGCCACCACCGTTGTTTGGCTTGGTGTGGAGGGCGGCTCCACGCCCAACATCAATGCGACGTTACAGGGCGTGACGATCTACAATCTCAACGGAAAATGGTCGGTTTACACAGGTGACGCAGAGAGCCTGTGGGTGGAGGACTGCTACTTCTCCTTTACCACCGAAACAGTGGATTATTTCTCCACCTCAACGTATGCGGGCGTTTCCACCAACGGCGGCATTGCGGGCAACGCTACGCTGACTACGGTCATCAACTCCACCGTACACGGCAGAAACGAGAACCGCGCGATCCGCAACGCCAAGGGCGTAATGAACCTTTATAACGTCACCGCCTCGGGCTACCGCGCGCTGGAGCTGGACGGCGGCACCACCAACGTTTACGACTGCACCTTTTACCCAAACCCCGGGCAGCAAAACCATAAAATGATCGATGTGCAGGCAGCATCCGCCGTGCTGAACATTTACGGCGGATGCTTTACCGTACCGGGGCTTGCGGCAACCAAAACCGATATCGGGCTGCTTTGCTTTACCCAGGCGGGCACCGTCAACATTTACGACGGCAGCTTTACCGACAGCAACACCAAGTCGGGTAAGGTCATGATCAATATGGCGACAGCAGGCGAGCTGAATATCAAAGCCGCAGGCACAACCTATAAAAATTATGCGGGCGAGAGCGTAAGCTCCCGTGGCGTGACGCTTACGCGCAACGGTGCGGCGGCAGTTTTTGCCACCACCAAGGGCACCGTAACCGTGGGCGCGGGCACCGTGATCACACTGACCGCGGGTGCCTCGGTGCTCTCGGCAGGTAGCGGAAGCTTTGCGATTGACGGCGCGAAGGTCTACGTGAACGGCGGTGTACTCCCCGCGGATGACGCCATGTGGGAAACCACACAGTTTACATTGATGGGCGAGGTAAGCAGCGTTACGCTGGAAAGCGGTGATGCCGTTAGCTTTGACAGCGAGCATGCCGCTATTTTGGAGGCACAGCGTATCTTCCTGAAGCCATACAGCAGCAATCAATACATTAAGATTGGCAAAAACCTCACCGCCGAGGGCGTTACCGCCCTCACACCCTTTGTGATCGGCGAGGGGGCAACTCTCTTTGTGACGGACGGCAGCTATACCGTGGATGCGCCCCTCTTTACCGTGGAGGGCGGCACGCTTACCGTCACAGGCGGCAGCTTTACCATGACCGCCAACGACAGGCACATTATGCTTTACAGCGGTAAGGTCAGCATATCGGGCGCCGATACCGTCTTTACCTGTACCGCCTCCTGCACCAGCGGACGCGGCTTCCTTTACATGGAGGGCGGCGCGCTGGAGATCGCAGATGGCACCTTCACCCTGCAACAGGGCGGCTCGCTGATCCGCTGTGCGGGCACCGGCACCATCAGCATTAGCGGCGGTACCTTTACCAAGGTATCAAGCACCGCAAGCGATACCTATTCCGACGGTGCGATCGTTTATTTTTCGGGCACCGACATTACCCCCACGCTGACCATCACGGGCGGCACCTTTACCTCCCACAGCTTTGTGCGCATCTATACCACCTGCA
This sequence comes from uncultured Lachnospiraceae bacterium, assembly GCA_964583425.1. Classification (GTDB taxonomy): domain Bacteria; phylum Bacillota; class Clostridia; order Oscillospirales; family CAG-272; genus Firm-07. The sequence goes on along the minus strand of CAZOWH010000127.1, from coordinate 2,635 downwards.
CCTCCACCGATGCGGACGGCAACACCCTTTACAATGAGGGCGTAAAGGTTTATGTAAGGGGCGGCGAATTTATTGACAACGCAACCTCAAAGGTGCACACCGACAGAAAATATCTCTTTCAGATCGCATACGCAGGTAAGCACCTGATCGAGATGACGGGCGAGGTTACGGTAAAGGCAACCAACTATACCTATATTTTCAACTGCAACTCGCAGGCGGCATATGCAACCTTTAACATTCACGGCGGCACCTATGAGGGTGGGCGCGCGTGGATCGCCACCAACCGCGAATATACCACCATCAGCGTAAAAAATGCGACCTTCAAGGATGTTACGGGGGCTATGAACGGTGTAACGGGCAGCACGGGCAGCGTGATCTACTGTGATGTGGATGTTGCCTCCTCCATCGAGATCGAAAATACAAGCTTTACCCTAAAAACCCCCGATCTCGTGCTCTTTAAATGGGATGGGCAAGCCGATTTTTCGATCACCAACAGCCGCGTTGTCGCGCCGCAGCTGCTTTACGCCACGGCGGCAAGGAGCTTTGACGTGGAGAACTGTCTCTTTATCATTACAGAAAACGACCATACCGTGTTTGATAACGCAAATACCACGCTGAAAAACACCGTTGTGCTGGCGCCCAAGGGCACTGCCGTATTTGGCAAATATCTGCTGACCGCGCATGCGGCAGACGTCAGCTATGCGGGCGTGACCTACAAATCCTTTGTCACCATGGAGGCAAGCGGTGAAAATGCCCCTGTTCTGCAAAAGGGCGCACAGCTGTATGTCTCCACCGAGGCAACCGAAACAAGCGGTATTCGCTTTAATACCACCATTTCGGCAGAGACGATCGTTGCCATCAAGGCAAACGAAAAATACGCGGGGGCTACCTATAAATATTACACCTTGATTGCTCCCGCAGACTATGTGGCGGCAGCGGGAGCCTTTACCAAGGAGGCGCTGGCAGGGCTTGGCTATGCCGTGCCCTATGTGGCGATCCCGGCTGTAAACACACTGGTTGACAGTGCGACCGAGGGTGTATCCTTCAGCGGTGCGCTTGTAAACCTCAAAAGCAATACCCGCGCCTATGCGGCAGTGGCTTACATTGAAATAGTGAATGCCAACAATGAGGTAATTGACACCATTTACGGCGCTTACTGCTCCTTTGACAACGCGCGCACCGCAGAGCAGATCGCCGACACCATCATTTTTGAAAACGAGGAGTATAAGATCTTGAGCAACGCAGAGAAGAAGATTGTAGATACCTACGCCGACGGTGTGGCACACGAGCTGGAGGGCAAGCGGATCATTTTCATTGGTGACTCGTTTGTCTACTACGGGCAGACCGTACTGGAAAAATCTCAAAGCGTGCTGGAGCAATCGGCACGCGAAAACGACCACGGCTATTTCTATCAGCTTTGCCGCGCAAACGGCATTGAGGTTTCGGTCACAAACTGGACGCTTGGCGGGCACGGGCTTGCTAATCATTGCGCAGAGTCGTGTGCGGCAGATCGCGGCTGTGACGGCGAAAATCACCTTTCCTATCTCCTTGATCGCTACTACGATTATGTAGTCATTTCGGGTGGACGCGCTTCAAGCACGACGGCAGAATCGCATTTTGCCTGCATTGAGCAGCTGATGGATGTGTTCCGCTCTGTTAACCCGAATGCAAAGTTCCTCTACCTCGTCAGCTCGGGCGCACATAACGTATCGGTAAATCCCACCCTGCCCGTAAACATTCTCAACAATCTTGACGTGCTGGAGGATAAATACGGCTTTACCATTGTGGATTGGGGCGCGATTGTTGCCGATATCATCAGCGGCGCGGTCAGCGTGCCGGGCGCTACCGAGAGCTATAACAAGAACTCCTTTGCGGTGCATTGGAGCGCGACGGATGGCTATCATCCCAATCAGCTGGCAGGCTACATTACCACACTGATGACCTACTGTGCCATTACGGGCGAGAGTGCCGTAGGGCAGACCTACGATTTCTGGAACGACACTTCCCTCAAGCCCGTAGGGCTCAAGGACTATTTCTTTGATGCAGATGCCTTTGTTGCAAAGTATTACACCAAGGGCGAGACCAACTATCCTGCGATCTTTGCCTCCCCCGCAGACATGCTGGGGCTGCAGCAGCTGGTTGACCGATACCTTGCCGAAAAGAGTTACAGAGACTATAATTTTGAGCCACTGAGTTAAAAAGCATCGGGGGCAACCACTTGGTGGTTGCCCCCGCTATTTTTATGTAAGATTTTCGCGGAATTGCAGGCGGTAAAGGTCGGCATACTCGCCGTCAAGGGCAAGCAGCTCGTCATGTGTGCCCTGCTCCACGATCCTGCCGCCCGCGACGACCGCAATCTCATCGGCATTTTTGATGGTGGAAAGACGATGTGCCACCACGATGGTGGTTCTGCCGAGGCAGAGCTCGTCAAGCGCCTGCTGAATGAGAATTTCGGTGGTGTTATCAAGCGCGCTGGTTGCCTCGTCGAGAATGAGGATCGGCGGGTTTTTGAGGAACACGCGCGCGATCGACAGGCGCTGCTTCTGACCGCCCGAGAGGCACACACCGCGCTCGCCGATCTTGGTATCATACCCGTTTTCAAATTCGGTAATGAATTTGTGGGCGCAGGCCGTAT
>CAZOWH010000126.1:0-5955 GCA_964583425.1 uncultured Lachnospiraceae bacterium | reverse complement strand
GAGATAATGCATACACGGTGCACGACCGGTAAAAAAATTGCGGGAGGAGCAAGCCCCTGCCCCAAATACGCAAGCATTCAGAATTCTGAATTCTGAATTTCTCGTTTCTCATTCCGCATTTTGCATTCCATATGCCCAAAGCGAGAAAGCGCCCGAGGCAAATTGCCTCGGGCGCAAAGCCTTATGAAACGGTTGCCCGTATCTCTCAAAACGGACAGCTCTCCCTTTTTTACTGCATCTTGCCGTCGCGCAGCAGGCGGCGCAGAACATCGGTAAAGCTCTCTGCCTCCATGGCAAAGCCGAGGTCGTTGGGGTGGCAGCCATCCACGGTGCAGCAATCACTGTAGGGCCCGCGGAACACGCCCTCACCATCGACAAGCCACACAAGGTCATCCCCCTCTGCCTTGGCGCGGTGATAGGTATCGATCACCACCTCGCGACGGCGGTAGGTCTGGTTTTCGCTCAGATCGTCGCAATGCTGATTGATGTGATAAAAATCCACACGCGATGCCATCACAAGAGGCACCTCGGGCAGCTTTTCACGAATGCGCTTATAAAAGGCATAATGGCGGCTCCGCAGGCTCTCAAGCGTGCCGTGGTTATAATCGTGCTCCATCACCACCACGGAGGGATTGAGGCTGACGATATGATCTGCCATAGCATCCTCACCGCGAGCACCGTCGGAAAAGCCGAGATTGATGTGGTCAATATTCAGCGCGCGGCTGACCATGGCGGGGCAGGTGTTGCCCGGGCGAGAGGCACACGCGCCCTGCACGTGTGAGCCACCGTAAAACACCATGGGGCGAATGGGGCGATGGGTGCACCCTCGCCAAGATAGGAGCCCTCCGCGACGCCTATAAACAGGCTATCAAGGGTATTGTAAAGCGGAAAATTGATAGTAATGTAACGGAGACCCGGGGTGTAAAAATCAATTTTGGATTCATACCCGTTTTCCATGCGGTAAGGCGGCACAAAGGTGCGGTAATACATGCTTTCGGTGCCATCGGGTGCATCAATATACACGTCAAAGCCCGAGGTGCCAACCAGTGTCATATGTGAGTAATGCGTGACCGTTGGCATTTCTGCCTTGATGACAAGGTAGGGCGAATCGGTGGCAAAGCGCACACGACCGCCTGCGGGATGATGATTCAGCTTTGCCACGTTTGGTCTGATCGCTTCGCCAACGGCATCGGGCATGCGCTGAAAATGCGGCTGATTTTGGGGATCGTAAAGCCCGTAAAGCACAAAGGGTGCTTGGCGCACGTCCAAAAGCCTTACATCGGGGGCATTTACCTTTTCCGCCACCGCCAAATTGCGGTCAAGCGCGGCAATATCCTGTTCCTTCATGATCGCTTTCTTCTCTTTCAATCAAATGCTGTCAGCGGTGCCGATATATAGGAAGGTGTAGGCTTGCACGGCCAGGGTCAGCTGCAGATGATCGGCAGCGGTAACCTGCAGGATCCTTTCAAAATCATGCGCTTCATCCACCAGTCTTATTTCAAGCGTTTTGCCCGCAAGACCCGAGAGGTCAAGCGTGAGGTCGGTTGCCTCGGCATCATAGCTTGCCACCAAAACGCCCACGCTGCCGTTGCCGCGTGCGGCGGCGGCATAAAGCTCCCTGCCCTCGGTCTTAGCGGGCAGAGCCTCGCCCATACGGTAAAGGGCATTAAACGCCTTGAAGGCATAAAAGGGCTTCAGCGGGCGCACAGTTGCCTTGCCGTGCACGCCGATGCACATTTTATCGACCTCATACAGTCCGCACCATTCCTTCACAACGTCTGCCTCAAAGTAGTTGGCAATTTGAATATTGGTGCTGCTTTGCATAAAGGCAAGCGAGGCGGCACAGTGTGCGGCGCCGATGTGGGATTTCAGCTTCACGTAGCTATCGGGCTGATTTTTCCAATCCTCCATATAATTCCACTCATCAAACACACTTTCGGCATCAGCATAACCGTAGCGAGCAAGCAGCGCATCGGCAAGCTCTGCGTGCTGTGCGAGCGAGGCAATATCCGCATAATAGCGATGCCAGGAATAAAAATCAAGCGGAATGCGCTGCGGCTTTGCCGTGATGTATTTGAAGAAGCCCTCAATATATTCGTTTTGTGCCTTGGTCCAGCCGCAGCCACCGATCTTCAGGTGCGGAAATTTCTCCTTTAAGTGCGTGGCGGCAACACAGTAGAGCTCGTAAAACTGCTCGGGTGTTCCCTGCCACTGGGAGCGCGAGGAGCCATCTGCCTCGTTCCAGATCTCCCAGTAGCGAATATTCCACTTGAAGCCGTTTGCCCACCCCTCGGTATAGTGGCGGATGATGTGCTCACAGATGCGCGCCCATTTTGCAAAATCCTTAGGGGGAAAGATGTGGCGCTTGACGGGGGCGTGCTCGATCGACACGCCAAGGCGGAAGAGGGGCTCGGCGCCCACCTCCATGCACGCCTTCAAATACTCGTCTGTAAGACCGAAGCTGTAATTTTCCTCCTTGGTCTCATCGGCATCGAAATTTCTGAAAATACAAGGAATATCCACAAACTCGCCCGAGCCGTACGGGTATTCCACATCATGCAGGCGGGCAAACGGAAAGCCTGCCTCGCGGAATTGGGGTCTTGCATCATAGGTAAACACCTTGGTCATGGGACCGGAATTGACACCGTGCAGCGGGCGCACGCTGCCGCATGAGGCAGCGGAAAAGTCAACAGTCAGCTTTTTCATGATGATCTCCTTTTTTACATTTCCTTTTATTTTCGTTAGGTTTTATTTTCCTACGATAGGCGTTTCTTTTATTATAAAGCAATTGCAAAAAATAATCAAGTAGTGCCGCCGCAAAATTTTGCGGCGGCACTGCTTTCAAAAAAGCACGGAGAGCACCCCGTGTGCGGGGACGGTGTGGGTTTTCTCCTTCACCTTGACGGTGGCATCGGTATCGCTGTAATTGGCGAGGTTTAAGAGACGGCGCCCGTCGGGGGAGACAAGCTCACCGAAGTCGATGATTTCATTGCCGACCACCTCGGGCACGGTATCATAGACAAATTTGGCGTTGCCGAAGAAGAAGTCGTGATGCTGCGCGCGCAGGGCGTTGAGCTTAGCGACATAGGCGGCGTAGGCGGGAATGCCCTTGATGCCGACTCTTCTGCCGCGGTAGATCGACACATCGAAGCGCAGACCGTAAATATAGGTGTAATTCAGCTCATCACGCCAGTGATCGCGGCAATCGTGCAGCAGGCGATTGGTGCTGACGGTCTCGGGGAAGGTATGGAGATAGAGCGCGGGGTAGACTGTTTTTTCATAGCCCTTGGCAAATTTATGCGTGCCCTTGCCACAGCCGTGGATATAATCCATTTTGCACGCCACCGCATCGAGCATCCACTCGGTGCCGAGCGCCTGATCGCCCGAAAGCAGCGCACGGCATGCCGCAAAGGTTTTTTGGCGGGGGCGCAGCATATCGTCGGGGCGGGCACCGTGGTCGTGCTTCTCATTAAAGCACAGGTCATAGCAAACGCCCCATTGGTCATAAAAGATGCTATCCGGCGAGAAGGAGAGCTTGTATTTGCCGTTTTCCACCATTTTATCACGCCAGCGCTTGTCACCGTGGCAGGCGTGCGTGAAGGATTTATAGCCGTAATTGCGCAAAACGGTGCCGTTATTTTCAAACTTATAGTGATCCTCGTAGCAGTTGCCGTCAATATCCACACAGGAGATCTCGGTGCCAAGCTCACGGTAAAAATCGGTGTTCTTATCGATCAGCACGCCGTTGTTGTAAAGGATCACGCGACCGCCAAGGCGCTGTACCTCGGCAATGGCAGCGCGCAGCCCCTCGGCACCGCCGAGCGCGGGATCTGCCTCATAGGTGGGGTAGCCGTTATCAAAGCGCCCGCGCCACCAGCCAAATACCATTAAGGTCTCAAGCCCGCTTTCCTTGCCCTCAAGATAAAGGCGCGGCAGATCCTCGTATTTCCAGAAAATTTCGCCGTATTGGTGGCGGAGAATGATGCGCTGCCAGCCGCGCATTTCGCGCACCCATTTGGGCGGCTCGGTGGGGGTGTAAAACGCCCCCTCGGCAAAGGCGCGATAGCGGGCGGCACCCTCACGCCAGTCGCCCTCGCTGAGCGACACCACCGAGGTGGGGACCGCTAATTTCTCACCCTGCTTTACAAAGGGATAATGACAGATCGCCTGCGATAGGCGCGGCTGCTCCGCCCCGCGCGGCGCGACAGATGCGAGCAAGCAGCAAAGCCCCGCACGCGGATCGTGTCGACCGAGGTAAAGGAAGTGACCACCCGTTTCAAGCCCGAACCAGGACATGGAGGCGGGGTGGGGGTAACGGAGCGTTAATTTGATATCCTCATAATCGGCGCTCATATATTCGGTGTGGGCAGTGGCGATCGCTTTCCACGGATCGGGCAGGCACTCGCCAAGGCCGTTCGGGCGATAGAGAACATCTGTCGCGCGGTCCTCACTACATGCGGTGGCAAGCGACACATAGGGGTATTCCAGCTCGTTCATGCGTGCCTTGTCGCGGTTTTCGATCTCTGCGTCAAACAGCAGACCCTCGTCGGTATCGGTCACACGCAGGGTAAGCGTTGTGTCAAAGCGGCGCCCCTCACGGCTGACAAGCCCCTCGTAGACGACCGTGGTCACATTCCCCGCGGTGGTAACAGACTTGGCAACCTGATCGGCAGAGGATATCTGCATTTCACGGTAGTAGCCGTCATCCGCCATCAAGCGCCAGAAATCACCGTCCTCATATTCGCAAAGCGGCAGGTCTGCCGCACGCCATGTGGCGGCATTTCCCTGCTTGTTTACAGTAAATTGCAATTTATTTTTCATAGTGCACCTCCGTTTTTTTCAGTATAGCACGGGCGCGTGCTGCATGCAATGAACAAACACGGTTTATTTTTGCATTTTCGGAAACTTATTTACTTTTTTGCGGCAATGTGCTACAATGAAAAAAAGGAGTGATGCTATGATTACCTTTTCACTTGCCACCCTACCCGATGCGGCATATGTGGGGCGCATTCGGTACGCGGCGGGCTGGCAGAACGCGCGGGGCAATCCGCAGCGCCCCTCGCTCTATTACATATATAGTGGCATGATGCACTTTACCGTTGGAGAAAAGGAGCTGTTTCTCCCTGCGGGCACAGCGGTGCTGCTGACCGAGGGCTACCCCTACCGTGTGCGGGCGGAGGAGGACTGCGATTATTGCTATTTTCAGTTTGACATGCCGACAAGCGCGCAGGAAGATTTGCATTTTGAGAAACGAAAAGGGCGACGACTCCCCGCCCGTCCCGCGGCGCTCTCGCTGCCGCTTGCCGCGGTGATCGTACCCCAAAGAGAGCAGATGGAGCACCTGGCGGGTGTGGCGCTGCGGCACGCCGAGGGCGCGCAAGGCTTTGACAAGGTGCGGCTTGACGTGGCGCTTTACCGCATGCTGCTGTTGCTGGGCGAGGCGACCGCCAACAACACGCCCGAAGGGACGAGCACGCGCGGCAAGCGCACCTATCTTGCCCTGCGGGAATATATTGAGCAGCATTATGCCGAGGAGATCTCGCTTTCCGCCGTCAGCGCACGCATGGGCATTTCGGCACAGTATGCGGCACGGGTATTTCGGCAATACGAGGCTTGCAGCATTACGGCGTTTATCACGCAGGTGCGGCTGAAAAGATCGGAGGAGCTGCTGCAATACACGCCGCTCTCAATTGCCGAGATCGCCTTTGCGGTGGGGTTTTCCTCTCCCTATTATTATACAAGGCAGTTCACGCACGCCTACGGCGTGTCCCCCGTTGCCTTTCGGCGCATGGCGATAGAAGAGGTATAAGCGGAGGCGGGATATTGGCGCATATCGCGGCGGGGCATTCGTGAATGCCCCGTACAAGATATCAAACATTGTGCGCATGTTTGCACATACCCTTAGCCTTCCCCAGCGGGGAAGGTGGCGCGAGCCTGCGAGTGACGGATGAGGAG
>CAZOWH010000125.1:0-5974 GCA_964583425.1 uncultured Lachnospiraceae bacterium | reverse complement strand
ATAATGGATCAGGATAAGGAACTGCGGGAGGAATATTTTTTGTGCGGCAAGCAGGGCAAGCCGGAGTTGTGTGAGGATATGATCGTAAATGGCAAATATTACTGTGCGGTGATCGACGGCGTGACCTCCAAATCCCAAAAGCGGTACGGGGGCAAGACCGGCGGCAGATATGCCGCAGAGCTTGTAGCAGAGGCGATAGAGGCGCTCGGAGAGCGCGAAACGGCTATCGGGGCGTTTGCCGCGCTTGATCAAAAAATTGCCGCGGCGTATCAGCAGCCGCAGGTAGCGTCCGAGGACAGAATACAGGCGTGTGTGATCCTTTACAGCAAATTCCGCCGCGAGATCTGGAATTACGGCGATTGTCAGGGCATGATCAATGAGCGCAGGCTGGTGCACGGCAAAAAAATAGATGATGTTTTGGCGGGACTGCGCGCATATCTCATTGCGCTTCACTTAAAGCAGGGCGGCAAAGCGGAGGATATTTACGCGCATGATCTCGGCAGAGAGGCGATACTCCCGTTTATGAAAGATCAAGCGCTGTTTGCCAATACCGCGGGCGAGTTTGGCTACCCTGTGCTGGACGGCACTGGTATTTGCCCAAAATACATCAAAAAATACCGCGTCAAGCCGGGTGACCACGTGGTGCTGGCAAGTGACGGGTATCCGAGGCTGTTTCAAACCCTTGCCGAGTCCGAGGCGTATTTGCAGCATGTGCTGGAGATCGATCCGCTCGCGATCGGAGAAAACATGCAAACAAAGATGTGTGCGCCGGGCAATCTTTCGTTTGATGACAGGTCCTATCTGAGCTTTTTCGCGAAGTAAAAAGGACTGCGTTTGCGAAATTTTTTCGCATTGAAGCTTTTTTGTGTCGGGCTACCATCCGCCCAAGGATTTTGCAAAATGGGCAAGGATCTGCGAGCATGTGATCCAACACTTAACGAGGGCTGGCAGAGGGCTTTACCTACGGCATCGAGTACCGAGAGATCTGGAAGGAGCCCGAAAAAGGTGTTTTCGAAAAGAACCAGATGTGGGCTGGAACCGCGGAGCAGCTTTATGAGCTGTATGATGTGACAGCCGGACACTTAAAGGCATGCTTTGGAGATATCGGTAAGGTGGGCGGCTACGGCGGCTTTTTGCATCGCTTTCCTATCAGCCTGTATGCACCTACTACTCCTTTGCCGCATTTGGCGAGCCCATACAACAAGAAAATAGCAGAAAAGAGCTATTGCAAGCGCAGAGCGGCGCACTAAAGTCGGTAGCGGGAGCAAGCATAAAACGCCACGGCAAATTTGCCGTGGCGTTTTATGCTTTTTGAAAATAACGGGGCACGCTTGCGTGCTTCAGACAAACAGCATCATGCCAAAGGAATGAAGCCCCAAGTGTATAACAAGGCAGAGCATAGCGCAGCCCAGCAGGGCGATCGGCAATGCGCCAAGCAAAGCCAAGGCGCCTTCTGTCAGATGCATGTGCCGCAGATCGGTTACTGTCATGCCCGAAAGCTGCAGGATGTGTCGCTCGCCACGGCGTGCCCGATAGTGGTCCAGCAGAATACTCAGGCACCCCACAAGGCTGAGAAAAACGGCAGCGTATACCGCGTAGCGTAAAAGGGCAGTGTGTCCGCTCATGGTGCTTGGTGCTACACCAAATGCCTGTGTGGCGGGCAGCACCGCCGTGCCTGCCGCCTGTGCGGTGTTGCGCAGGCGCTCTGTGGCATTGGCATTCCCCTCGCCGAGAAACAGGCAAAGCAGGTCGTATCTGATGCCGAGCTCGTTGGCATCAAAATACAGAAAATTGGGGTGTATATCCATGATCTCGGATACTGTAAATTCATAAGAAACGCCGCCGATCACCAGCGGCACGGTATCGCCGACCTCCACCTGTGCAAGTATGGCAAGCCCGCGGGCAAGCGCCAGCTCGCGTCCCTCGGGTATTTTTTGGGGGATCATGTCGGCATCATGCCACAGTGCCGTGTCGCCCGATAGCGATATTGCCGTAGCATTGCCGCCGTTCGGCAGCTGCACCCCAAGCACATAGGTCATTTCCATCACGCCCGCAACGTCCTCGTCCTTCCTTAGATCATCACGCAGCGTATCGCTTGCATTGACCATCAGCATATCAAAGGGTACATCCTTCCCAAGGAGATCCGCGTACTGCGCGATCGAGCGCTCACAGCTTAAAACGGTGATCACCAGCATAGTAAGCACGGCAAGCATTTTGCCTATGTGGCGTATGGAAGTATGATTGCGCAGATTTTTCACTGCCAGCAGCAGCCATCCCTTGTCGGTATCGCGGCGCTCAAGTCGTGTCTCAAGCCACCCTGCCGCTTGCCTCAGCAGCAGCGGTGTCAGCACAAATGCCAGCCAGGTTAGGCTAAGCAGCAATACCACCATGGGGATAAAGCGCCATCGGATGGGTAAGGTAAAAAGCAGGATGAAAAACACTGCGGAAATGGCTGCAGGTAAGCAGACTGCGAGGCGAGAATACTCCTTTTGCCGTGGCAGGGGAATGGCTGCCTCGCCGCGCCCTATGGGAGTGGCATCGGCATGACGAAGGTGTATTGCCGTGCAAGCGTACATCAGGGCAAAGGGGAAAAGGATGCCTGTCAGCAACGCGAGCGGAGAAAGCTGCCACGCGGGCGTATACCAACTGTAAAGCCCCATTACACCGTAATTGAGCGGGAGGGCAAGAAGCGTGCCGAGCAGTGCGCCCGCAAGCGCATAAAAGCCGCTCTCGAGATAAACGGCGGCGTGTATTTGCCGCGCTGTGGCGCCGATGCTGTGAAAAAGCTCGTATTCAAGGCGGCGGCGATCGTGCAGGGAGCTCAGCGCCCCCGTGATCACAACACCACATAAAATAAGCAGGAGGAGCGCTACCATCCACAGGAAAACAAGCTGCAGCACCAGCCAGAAGTCAAGCTGTGCCGAGCCGTCTATTTGCTGTATCAGCTTATCCGCAAAGCGGGGCGAGGCGGTGAGGCGCGCAAGGAGCTCGGGCAGGAGGGTGGGAGAGCTGCATTTTACCAGTAAGCGGGTGTAGGGGTAGTCGGCGTCGCCAAAGGTGCCAATGACGGGCACGCGCGCAGCAAGCGTTTGCAGAATGCCGGACATTGAGATCAGCATATCCACCTCTTTGAGCAGTCCCTTGTCGGCGGCGATCGCCTCCACGGTATAAACAAGATCGGTTTCAAGAATGCGCAGCGTGAGGGTATCCCCCACCGCAAGCCCGTAGGTCTTTGCTGCCGATTCCGATAGGATCACAGCCTGATTTAAATTTTGTGTGGTAAACCGTCCGTACGAAGGATAGGTGAATTCAAAGAAGCGGTCGGCCTTTTCAAGGTCAAGCGCCGAGAGGGAAAGCAAGACCTCCTCTCCCTCAAAGGTGGCAAAGCCCGAAAGACGAAATTCACCCAGCACCGCTCCGTCCTCGCCAATCACTGCCTCGGCATCGTCACTCCACAAAAAGCGACTGCCGCTGTCACCGCGGGGCGTGATCAGAATATCGCCAAGCTCCTGATTCTCAGCCGCGGTTTGATAGGCGTGCTCCAAAAACATATCGGAGGCGCCCACTGCCGTAACGGCAATCGCAACCGCAAGAGCAACCACCAGGGCGAGAAACAGAGGTCTTGCGGGGTCGCGCCGTATCGCGCGCAGAATATGCTTCAAAAACAGCCTCATTGCTCCGATATCCTTCCGTCAACCAGCGTGAGGATCCTGTTTCCGTAAGCGGCGGCTGCCGCGCTGTGGGTCACCTGTATCACGCAAACGCCCATATCACGCCTGATGCGCATCAAGAGCTCCATTACCTGTGCGGTGGAGGCGCTGTCAAGGCTGCCTGTGGGCTCGTCCAGCATTAAGACCGCGGGATCGTGCATGAGCGCACGTGCGATCGCCACGCGCTGCTGCTCTCCGCCAGACATCTCGGCGGGAAAGGCGTCAAGCACCTTCTCAACGCCCAAAAAGGCAGCAAGGCTCTGTAATTTTTCAAGCAGAGGGGCAGTTTTTTTGCCGTCAAGATAAAGCGGCAGTAAAATGTTATCCCGCGCCGTGAGGGTGGGGATCAGATTGAGTGATTGGTACACAAAGCCAAGGCGCGTACGGCGCAGCTTTGCCAGTTGACGCTCACTCATTGCCGCAAGGTCCTGTCCCTCCAGCAGTACCTCACCCGCATCGGGGCGCAGGTTTCCTGCCAGTACGGCAAGAAGCGTGCTTTTGCCGCTGCCGCTCTCTCCCATAATGGAAACAAAATCCTCTCTTGCGATGTCAAGGCATACATCGTGCAGGATCTCACGCCTGCCGTAGCTTTTATAAATACCTTTTGCGATCAACATGACTATTCCTACCCTTTCTGTGCCGTGTACAGCACATAAGTCAAATACGGCATGTAGCGGCGGCAGTAGCCGCGCAGCGCGTCGGAAAGTGCCGCGGCATCCGGCTGCGTCATGTCGGCAGAGGCACAAACGGCGGCAAAAAGCGCTTGGCTGTCAAGCGGTGCGGTCTCGGTTAAAAATTCCTGCACAGAGGTAAGCTCTCCCGCCTTCTCCAGCATGGCAAGCTCTGCCTCACTGCTTGATGCCGCATATTGCTCTACCGCGTCGGTAAAGGCAAAAAATGCAGCCTCGCAGCGCGACAGTGAACGCGAAAGCACCGATGCGCGTACCGTCTTGCCGCTCGCTTCACGCAGTAGCCCAATCTCCTCCTCGCTGAGGGCGTTTGCAACCGCATCGCAAAGTGCCAAAAATGCCGGCATGGCTTGTGCGGCGCGCACCAAGTAATTTTCGCCCTTCAGCACCGTCAATTCCTTTTCCGTAAGCGTTGCATCTCCATTTGGTAAAAGCTCGCCCAAGATCTCGGCAAGAAGGCTCCATTGCGCGCCCGAAAGCTGCAGCGCCGTACCGTGCTCTGTCTGCTTTTGCAAAAACAGCAGCAGCTCGGCATCATAGATCGGGAAGTGAAGCACATTCTCCTCGCCAAAGGAGAGCTGAGAGATAAACGGGGTAAAGCAAAACAGCAGTGCCAAGCTGTTGGAAAAGAGCGTAGCATTCAGCTCTGCGGTCAGCCTTTGCTGTAGGTCGCGATAGCGCAGGGCATCCTCAAGATACCAGGTGTAGCCGTATTTTTCATACCGTTCCTCCGAGAACGCAATTTTTTGCGCAAGATACAGTGTAATGCCCTCATAAGAGAAAACACCTGCCCGTTTGCTGCCAAGCACGGCAACCGCGTTGCTGTAAAGCTGACCCAACAGGGTCAGATATTGGGTTCCTTCAAGGGCTTTATCTTCAAAGGAGGATACCGTTGCCTCGCATTTGGCAAGCAGCGCCTCCCACTCGTTTTCATAGATCAGTGCCTCTTTTGCGATGGGCAAAATGCGCTCGCCGAGAAAGGCTGTTATCTCGTTTTGCTCGGCTTCACTCAGCAGGGGACCGCCCCCTCTGCGTGAGAGCTGTGACAGGAGCGCCGCCGTGCGTGCGGTGATCCTTGCTGTAAAGTCGGCGGAATAGATGGGAGTGATCTCCTCCACCTCAAGGCGCTTTGGCGGCGCCTCGTTTTTTTGCAGGGGCGTACAGCCCGCTATCACTGCTGTGATCAGCAAAAGGCAGAGTAGCCGTAGACAATATGTTATTTTCACGGCTCTCGCCTCCTTACTAAAAAATCATAATCACTATTTCAAATGGTGATATGTGCCAATCGATTTAGAGTGTTGGCACATTCCAAAGGTAAAAATTGCTTGACGATTCTTGCAATCAAAGCTATGGTATCTTTTCGCTAACGCGAGAAGCCAAACCACCTTCCCCTCGGGTCGCCACACTCCGTTTGCCTTCCCCAGCGGGGCCCCTTTTCGCTAATGCGAAAAGCCAAACCACCTTCCCCTTGGGTCGCCGCACTACGTTTGCCTTCCCCAGCGGGGTCCCTTTTCGCTAATGCGAAAAGCCAAACCACCTTCCCCTCGGGTCGCCGCACTACGTTTGCCTTCCCCA
>CAZOWH010000124.1:0-5980 GCA_964583425.1 uncultured Lachnospiraceae bacterium | reverse complement strand
GGTGAGCACTGCCTTTTCGGAGGGCTTACCCTCGCGCTTGAGGTAACCGCCGGGGATCTTTCCTGCTGCGTACATTCTCTCATCATAGTCAACCGAGAGGGGCAGGAAATCGATACCGTCGCGGGGGCGAACCGAAGCGGTGGCACAGCAGAGAATTGCAGTCTCGCCGTAACGAACAAGGCAGGAGCCGTTTGCAAGGCCTGCCAGCTTGCCGGTCTCAACAACCAGCGGGCGACCTGCCAGCGTGTAGCGGAAGGTCTTGTAGTTTTTGAACACCATAGGGGTGCTCACTGCATTTTCGGACATTGTTTGATCCTCCATGATTTTTATATTTTCACCTGCGGAGGTTTAACAATTAGCTACACGTCCGAGCGGGTTCGGGTGCATAGCTAACTGTTAAAACGAGCCGCAGGAGAATTTCTTTTTTTGTGGGAAAGCGAGAACAGGAGCGCGGAGCCGGGGCATAACCCCACTCCCCACTCCTGTTTTGACATTATTTACGCAGGTTCAGCTTCTCGATGATCGCGCGGTAACGCTCGATATCGTTCTTCTGAAGGTAACCGAGAAGGTTTCTTCTGTGACCGATCATCTTCAGCATGCCGCGGCGGCTGTGATGGTCCTTGTGGTTAGCCTTGAGGTGCTCGGTGAGAGCGTTGATGCGATGGGTAAGGATCGCGATCTGAACCTCGGGGGAACCGGTGTCACCCTCATGGGTGGCGTACTGCTCAATAATGGCTTGCTTTTCGTCTTTCAACATGGTATTTTTCACCTTTCTGTTATTACAGCGCCAGCCCAGCGGCAGGTAGGTGAATACCGCATTTGCGGTTGTATCCTGCGACCGAGAAGGCGTCATGCGGGAATTATTATACCACACTGCGGCATTTTTGTAAAGGGGTTTTGAGAATTTTTTGAGATATTTTTTATTATATAAGGAAAAGTAAAGGGTGCACCGTTGCGCGGTGTGACAGCGGCACCGTTGATTTCCTCCACTTGACGAAAACACGCAAACGTGTGCCAAAAAATGCACACGTTTGCGTGTTTATTGCTTTTTTAGTAGCCCGATGGCGCCGGAGGCGATGAGCATATAGCCGAAGATGCGCCGCAAAATTTTTTGCGGCAGTACCGTGGCAAGAGAAACTCCGAGAAAGCTGCCACCGGCCCCCGCCACCAGCAAAAGGACAACCGCTTGCCACAATAGCGGTGTACGGAAAACGTGTACGGCGAGCGCCGCACCCGAGGAAAACAGAAAAAAGATCAGATTGATGCCCTGTGCGGTCATTTGCGGGACCTGCTCCACCACCGTCAGCCATGTGACAAGCAGACCTGCGCTTCCCACACCAAGACCCGAGAGTATGGCAATAAAAAATGTTACGATTATCGTCAACCACATATCACACCGCCAAAATAATGCCCGATATAAGCACGACTACGGCAAAAATGCGGCTCATCACGCGCGGGGCAATTTGTCGCAGGAGAAGGGCACCCAGCGCACCACCCAGCAGCGCCGGTAAAATAAGCTGCGTGAGGGAGACCTCGGGCAAATGTCCGCCCCTCGCGTATTGCCACGCCGAAAGCGCGGATAGCGGTAGCATAACGGCAATGGCGGTGGTATAGTAGCTGTGCCCGTTTACCGCTTTTTTGCGAAAAAGTGCGCGCAGACCCATCACCACGATAATGCCGCCCGCCGCCCCCAAAAGTCCATTGACAAAGCCCGCAGCCAAGCCGATCGCCAAAAGCGGCAGGATCAATTTCAAATGCTTGTTCATGTGATACCTCACGAAAGTAGCGTAAATCTGTGATAATAAAATTAAAAATAGTCCTTGTATAAAAATATAAAAAATGTTATACTATATATTGGAATTTTATCAGTTGATGGCACTACGGATAGTATAACCGTGATCTATATGGTGCCATGCAAGATAGCCGATGAAAATAATTATTTCCACTCGGTCGGAAAATATGATTTTTTGGAAAGGATGTAAACATGCGGGAAGAGCAGCAAAAAGACCGTAATCGCGTAACGCGCAGAAGTGGCACCAAGATGTTTGGCAATGCCGCAACGCAAAAAAACGCCGAGCGTATTCACGCGTTTGATGATGATAGACAGCAAGAGCACGATGCAGGCAGAAATGCCGACCGTGTGCGTGATGAGCATACTTACGCGCGCGGACAGGGACGTGACGCGCGCGAGGACCGTGACAGCAGCCGCTACCGTGATGAGCGAGAGGCGCGCGACGGTCGTTTGGATCGCGAGGACGATCGACCGTATGATGATGGGGCGCGCAGTCGCCGCCGTGCGGAGGAGGGCTCGGAGGGGCGCACAGATAAAGGACAGAGCGGTGCGCGCCGCGCCGCAGGCGAGGACAAGCCCCGCACCCAAAATAAAGCATCGCGCCCCGCCAATGACGGCACCGAGCTTTTCGTGCACCAGGTGGTGCCCTATGTCATGTTTTGGTTGGCACTGTTTGCCGCAGTCAGCTTTGTGCTGCGCGATATTGCGGGGCTTCATGCCTCAGCGGGGGCCTTTGGCAACTGGCTTGCCGACTTCCTTTGCGGTATTCTCGGCATTGGCGCTTATGTGTTGCCGCTGTTTCTCATTGTGCTTTCCCTCAAATGGAAGCGCTTTGTAAGACAGGGTATTCTTGGCAAAAAGCTCTTTTTGTCGTCCGCATTTATCCTGTTGCTTTCGGGCGTTATCCATGTATTTCAGGATGTTGACCGTGCCCGCAGAATTGCCACGCCCGCGATTTTGTATGCGGAGGGCGTGACGCGGAGCGGCGGTGGCTTTTTCGGCGGCTTTGTGGGTGAGTGGCTCGGCTATTGCCTGCGCTTGCCCGGCACCTGCCTGCTGGCGGTCCCGCTGCTGATCATTATCGGTATTTATCTTGTGGGTCTCACACCAAGCGGCCTTTGGCAGCGCATTGATGCCAAGCTGCAAATGTCCCGCCATCGCCGCCGCGAGGAGCGTGGTGCCAAGGGTGGCAAGCCTGCTGACCCTGCCGCACGCAGTGCGCTTACCAAGGCAAAGGCGCAGGAGAGTGCCGATTGGAAGGAGCCGCAGCCTCTCAAGCGAGGCGGTGCGGTATATGATTTTGGCGAGGATGAGCCTGATGTTGAAATCGATCTCGTGCACCGCCGAGCTGCAGCCGCAGAGGAAATGGACAAGGCGGATGAGCTCCCCCGTGCCGCCCGCCATACAAACGATGCCATGCGTGCACGCCGTAATTCCGAGGTGCACGAGATCCTTGATATTCCCGATGACGAGCCCGAGATGCCGGATGCAAGTCCCGAAGCGCTTACCATTTTGGCTGAGGCAGGACACATCGATGATGCAAAGCGTCAAATGGACGATATTTTGCGTGATATGACAGATGCTGCCGAGGCACTCACGCCGACTGCTACGCCCGTAGCTGCGCCCACCGCGCCTGCATACACCGCGGCGGCACCCGCGGCAGAGGCTGTCTCCGTTTCCCCCAAGGAGGGCGAGGAAAGCCGTTATTACGCACCGTTTGCGCTGCCCGTTCGTCCCGAGCCGAGACGTGAGCGCGCAGCCGAGCCCGATCATTCTCATATTGTGATCACCCCTCACGCCGAGGCGCCCGTTGCTTCCGACGCCCCTGTCGTATCCGAGGCGCCTGCAGCGGCATGCGCGTCCACGCGCCATGAAGCCGTGCCGCAGTGGCAGAACGAAGAGGGAGAGGAAACGCTGGGCAATGTGCCGACGTCGTATCAGCCCGTATCGCGATCCTCGTACCGTGAGGAGCCCGTAGCATTCGCAGCACCGCAGCCCATATACCGTGAGGAGCCTGCAGCGCCCGCGGCGGATGAGTGGGCTGACGAGTCCGAAGCGCCTGTAACGCCGACGCAGCATACACAGCATGAGAACGATCTGTGGGAGTCGGAAAAGGAGCCTGCCGCCCCCGCAAAGAGCGTGTTTGACAGCTTGTTTGAGGAGGATGATGCAGTAGAGACAGAGCCGCCTGCCGCGGCAGCCCCTGTGTGGTCTGCGGGAAAGCCCTCCCGCTCCGTTTTTGTGGAGGCGGAGCCGTATTTTGCCGAGGATGATGAGGAGGAGTGCGCCGACATTGCCATGCCTGTGCCTGCTGTGCGCGAGCGTGTAGAGCCCGCCCCTGTATTTACCGCGCCCGCGCCCACCCGCTACGAGCCGCCGCGTCGGCAGCCTGTGGCAAAGGTTGAGCCTGTGCGTGACGAAGCACCTCCCGCACCCGTGGCGGTGCGCAAGGAATACGCGCGCCCACCCATTACGCTGCTCAATGAAGATAAAAACGTGCGTAACGGTGATTTCTATGAGGAGATCGAGGATACCAAGCAGATCCTGCGCGATACCCTCGAAAGCTTCAATATTCACATTCAGGATGAGGTTGCCTATTCGCACGGTCCCTCTGTCACGCGCTATGAGCTGCGTCCCGTGGCAGGTACCAGTGTACGCTCGGTGACCAACCGTATTGAGGATATTTCGCTGAACCTTGCCTCTGCGGTGCGCATCGAGGCACCCATCCCCGGTAAGCCCGCGATCGGCATTGAGGTGCCGAATAAGGTGCGCGAGACGGTATATATGCGCACAATGCTCGAATCCGAGGAATTCAAAAGCTCCACCGATCCGCTGGAGGTGCCCCTTGGGCTTGACGTTGGCGGCACGGTGAAGATGTGTAATCTTGCTAAAATGCCCCACCTGCTGGTGGCAGGTACTACCGGCTCGGGTAAATCTGTTTGTATCAACTCTATTCTTGTTTCGCTGATCTACAAGACCTCGCCTGAGGATCTGCGCCTCATTCTCATTGACCCCAAGCAGATCGAGTTTGCACCCTATGAGCATGTGCCGCATCTTTATATGCCGATCGTAACCGACATGCAGCGCGCCGCAGGCGCACTTGCCTGTGCGGTGCAGGAGATGGAGCGCCGCTTTACGCTGATCAAGGATGTCCGCGTACGTGATATTGAGGCGTACAACGAGGCGGTAAAGAATGACCCGGACCGCGAGCATTTGCCGTATATGATCATCGTGATCGATGAGTTTGCGGATCTGAAGATGAGCTGCTCGAACAATGACCCCGAAAACTTTACCTGCCGTATCGCGCAAAAGGCGCGCGCCGCAGGTATCCATTTGATCATCGGTACACAGCGCCCCTCGGTTGACGTGATCACGGGTAAGCTGAAGACCAATATCCCCTCCCGTATTGCCTTTATGGTAAAGCAGCAGGTCGACTCACGTACTATTTTGGATGTGAACGGTGCCGAGTCGCTGACGGGACGCGGTGATATGCTGTATATGCCCAGCAATTCCTCGGATAAAGCGCCCAACCGTATACAGGGTGCCTTTGTTTCGGACGGAGAACTGGAGCGCGTGATCTCTTACGTGCGCAAAAATAACGATCCCGTGCAGTATAATCAGGCATTTATGGATCAGATCGAGATCGAGATGGCGAAGGCACAGAATAACGGCAAAAAGCAGGATGTGGACGACTTTGACGACGATGGAGAGGGGAACGAGGATCCCAAGTTCGTGGAGGCAGTCAAGCTTGCCGTGGAGACGCAAAAGGTTGCCACCTCGCTCCTGCAGCGCCGCCTCGGCGTTGGCTACGGCCGTGCTGCCAAGATCATTGACCGCATGGAGGATCTCGGACTCGTCAGCGCGCCCGACGGCAATAAGCCCCGCCAGATTCTGCCTGCAGCACAGGGCTATCTCAACCATCTTGCCGCCGAAGAGGATGGCGATAGCGACGATTTTAACGATTACCAGTAAAAAGCAAAAACCCCGCAAGGCAAATTGCCTTGCGGGTGTTTAAAACTTCACCGATAAGCCGGGTTCTGTCGTGAACGGTCATCTATCTGCGATCTGCGTTGCCACAGACCTTCGGGATCACTCCCGTGCCACCCGGGGGAATATGTCGGGCAAACGTCCCCCATGCGGTGTTGCTTCGGATAGGGTTTACAGCAAACCTATGTTACCATAGGAGTG
>CAZOWH010000123.1:2881-6037 GCA_964583425.1 uncultured Lachnospiraceae bacterium | reverse complement strand
GAAACGGTGCCGCTTGAAGGGGCGCTTGGGCGCATTTGCGCCACCCCCACCGTCTCCTGCCCGCCCGCCGTCCCCATTGTGGTGGCAGGTGAAGAGATCGACGCGGATGCCGTTTCGCTGTTTGCGCATTACGGCATAAACGAAATTGCCGTGGTAAAATAATACATCTATCTATTTCCTTAAATTGAAAATGACTTCAAAAGGGAGGCTGCCCGATCGGGCAGCCTCCCTTTTGCATCTTTTCTGTACTTTTGCGCAAATTAAGGGTGTGAGAAAACGGTATTCTGCGTAATATGACACGACATGCGTTGGCGTGTAAAAATTCTTCTTATTATTCTTTAGAAGATATTTTATGGGAGAAAGCGACAAAAAGCAATCATCAAGCCACCTTTTGCAATTTTAAAAGAGGTATGTATATGATAAAATCAAGGTGGCATAGAGCCGAATAATAGCGGTTACTCGCTACACAGCTTGGTGGCATCAGTCATCAAAACACACGTGAGGTAAGAGTAATGAGCGTAAGATATGTGGTATCGAGCGAGGCTTCCGGATACAAGCGTTCGCTATGGCAGGGGAACGATGTTAACATCCTTTCAAACGAGCCCAAAAACGGGTATTACATTAAGGAGGTGTTTTTTCCTTCTCCCCTGACAATGCAGCCAACCTGGCTTTGGGTGCTGGGCCACGAGCGTGCTGTGCCAAATAAGGCGATCGTTGGCAGAGAGTGGAAATCGAGTCTTGCCCTGCACGTGTGCGTGGGCGGCACGGGCTATTATAACGGTCAGAGGATCGGGCGCGGAGATTGCTTTTTTGTCTGGCCAAAGCACAGACATACCATTGTTTCCGATGCAAACGACCCGTTTGAATATTACTGGTTTATTTTGCGCGGCAAGGAAATCGAGCGCTTTATGCGTGAGCGCGGCTTTTCCGCCACAGCGCCCATTTTGCGGTGTGCGACACCCGACCGCGTGAAGGAGCTTTTTCGGCTTGGCATGCATGCCGATTACAGCAACGTGGATGTGGTGCGCTATACCATGGGGTTGGTGCAAATGATCCTTGCCTGCCATATGCACAGCGGCGAGCAGGTCTTACCGCCGCGGGAAAGGCTACACACAGCACCCGTTTACAGCAAGCAACGCGTGATTGAGGTCAAGCAGCTGCTGCGCGAAAGCAATTATGCCTTATCGGTGCAAAGCGTTGCAAGCACGGTTGGCTTAACACCCAAATATTTAAGTAAGGTGTTTTACCGTGAAACGGAGAAAACGCTCAAGCAGTATATACTACAGCATCGGTTTTCGCTGGCAGCCTCGCTTTTGCGCGGCGGCATGCCGCCAACCGAGGCGGCGCTAACGGTTGGTTATACCGATTATACCGCCTTTTGGCGTGGGTTCTTGAAGATGTATGCGGTCACACCGACGCAATATATCGAAAACCAAGCAAGAATCGGCGAAGCGGGCGATGAGGATACGACTTCAATTCATCCGAAGGATGATTGATGATATAAACAAAAAATAAAAAATTAGGAGGAGCATGATGAAAGCCAAACAAAGCATGCGCAAGCCCGTGTGGGTAGGTATGGTAACGGCAATTTTGCTGCTTGCGTTATCCGTTATCCTTCCCGTAACGTGCTTTGCCACGACCGAAACAGAAGGCATTACCGACGTGAGCATTTCGCTGAGTGAGGACATTATTGTAAAATTCTACACAAGCGCAACCACGGGTGATGGCTCGAAGCTGGCCGTTTCCTTTAATGATGAAACGACCGAGATCACCGAAAACCTTGAGGGCGTGTTTACCTTTACGGGTGTTACGCCGCAGAACCTCAACGATGAGATGACCGCTACCATGTATGCCGCCGACGGCACCACACAGCTGGGCGAGGTAAAAACGGTAAGCGTAAAATCTTATCTTGAGGCAATTCTCGCGCTGGAGTACGAGAGCAGCGGCTGCAGCTCTCAGCTGCAGTATGCCGCTATGCGTGAGCTGGCAGTTGATATGCTCAACTACGGCGCAGCAGCGCAGAGCTACATTGAGCACGACACCGAGAACCTTGCAAACAAGGATCTCACCCCCGAGCAGCAGGCACTTGCCACCGGCACCATTACGGTTGATGCAGCCGATACCGACAAGGCGGTAAGCGGTGACGCATGGGTAGGTGCAGGCGTGCGCTTTGACTATAAGCTTGGTCTTTACTTTGTATTTAAGGCAGAAAGCCTCACGGGCATTACTGCCACCGTAAACGGCACCGAGGTCACGCCCGAGGCGTATACCGTTAGCGGTGTTGCCGAGCCCTGCTGGGTCATTCGCTACAATGCCTTTCACGCCACCAACATGAACGATGCGGTAACGGCAAAGCTGACCATGGCAGATAGCAGCGAGCAGACCTTTACTTACAGCATCAAATCTTACGTAGCGGCAAAGGGCGGCGCAGGCAATGCGCTTTCCGATTTGGTAAACGCCACCTATGCTTACGGCTTTGCGGCTGTAGCGTACGTTGCCGAGTATACCGAAATTGCCCCCACCTTTGAAAAGGCGGGCAGCATCACCATGGATGGCAAGGGCTACGATTTCAGCGGCTCCAAGTACGGCAGTGTAGAGCTTCCCGCTCTTAATTTTACCGATTACACCGCCGTGACGGTAAACGAGGGTGATCAGTATACGCCCGTTGTGAAAACCACCTTTACTCTTAAGAGTGACGTGGTGGTATATGCACTTGTGTTTACCGCAGATAATTGCATTTCTCTGAACGGCACGCTGTATTCGCCCTACGATCTGGCAAATGCAAGCATTGCCAACGTTACCGTAACCTACGATGCCACCAAGGGCTATTTTTATGACGTAGCTGACGGTGCTGTGGCTGCGCCCACGGCTCCGATCACCCCCTACGGTGCAAACCTTACCATTACCGGTGCGGTTACCATGACCGATATTGACGCTTGGGTCGTATATGCTGCTAACATTACGCTTGGCACCGCAGATAAGGCGGCCAACATAACGCTTAACGGTGTAGGTGTTGCTGAAGGTACTTCGATCAGACTTGTTACCAGTGCGGTGCTTTTTGTTTCCGAAAACAGTAGGCTTGAGGTTAATCCCACCACTGATTCTTATTCGATTTATTTGGGTCGAAACACCTTTAGTGCGGCAAACGCGGCGCGA
>CAZOWH010000123.1:0-2781 GCA_964583425.1 uncultured Lachnospiraceae bacterium | reverse complement strand
TTCTTATTCGATTTATTTGGGTCGAAACACCTTTAGTGCGGCAAACGCGGCGCGACTGATCGTTGACGGTACGGTGGTTTGTACTAAGGTGATTCGCGATACCTATTACAATCCGCTTGATGCCAATGCCGAGTACGGCTCTGTTCCGAACGTATACGTGCGCAAGGGTACGCTGGAGACAGCCGGCTTGGTGACCTATTCGCTTCAAGTAGGTAGTGAAGCGGAAAATGCTGCAGGTACGCTGATTCTAACGGCTCTAGGCGGCAAGAATGCAGCTATTCAAACGCCGGATAACGACAGATCGGGTTCAAATCTCAGATGGATATTTGCCAAGGGTACCGTAAAGACCACGGCAAGCGTGACGAATTTTGCTTATGTACAGCTAGAGGAAAGCACCCTTGTTGATATCAGAAAGGGTATGACATTTGATTTGAGCGAAAGCACCGGCTATAACATGTACCATGGCTATAGCAGCGCTACCAATCGTAACCTGTTGATCGAGCAGGGCGCGACGTTTATCACGAATTCGAGCACTGCTAATGCTAATAAAATGCATTATATCAACAAAGGCACCGGTTACATCTATCGTTGGCGCGAGCTTGAACACCAGATCCTGGTGAACGGTGAACAGCAATGGGTGCGCGTGCTGATCTTCTCTACACGTGCTGTAGGGAATGCCTTGTCTGCCGATGATAGTAACGACGGTCCTGTATTTGACGAAAATAGCCTGCTTACACTCACAGATGAAACGATTGATGTAAACCATCTTGGCACATTTTGCAAGACCACGACCGAGTATACTGATTCGAACGGTGTAACGCAGTACGTTTACTGCCAGATCGTGACGAAATAAAGGGGGCGTGTATAATGAAGCATTACGAAAAGCCCGAAATTGAACTGATCGCCATTGAGGCAAAGGATATTATCACTGCCAGCGGCTTTGATCCCGACGAGGGCATTGACGGTGAGCTGGATCCTGCGGTTGGTTAAATGAAGCATTACGAAAAGCCCGAAATTGAACTGATCGCAATCAAAGAAACGGATATCATTGCTGCCAGTCGCCCGTACCCCGATGAGGATACGGGCGGCACGGTAGACCTTCCCAAAATTCCGATTTGAGATAATAAGGAGTGCAGAGCAAATGAGTAAATTGTTAAAATGCCTGTGCCTTTCGTTGGCGTTGCTGATGCTGCTCGGCACATTGACGGCATGCAAGGGAGCAGACGGCGCAAACGGTGCCGACGGCATTACCCCCAAGCTGCAGATCAACCCCGAAACCAACATGTGGGAGGTTTCCTACGATAACGGTACCACGTGGCAGTCGCTTGGTGTAGCTGCCACGGGTGCGCCCGGTGCAAACGGCACAAACGGTACCAATGGCGAAAATGGTACAAACGGTACGAACGGCACAAACGGCATCACGCCCAAGCTGCAGATCAACCCCGCCACCAACATGTGGGAGGCATCCTACGATAACGGCGCTACTTGGGAGTCGCTTGGCGTTCCTGCGGTAGGTGAGCCCGGTGAGTCCGGTAATACACCTCAGCTGCAGATCAACCCCACCACCAACATATGGGAGGTTTCCTACGATGACGGTGAAACCTGGGAGTCGCTGGGTGTTGCCGCCACGGGTGCGCCCGGCGCTCCCGGTGCCCCCGGCACCAACGGCATTACACCCAAGGTGCGCATCAATACGGCAACCGACATGTGGGAGGTTTCCTACGACAACGGCGCTACTTGGCAGTCGCTGGGTGTGCCCGCAACAGGTGGCGGTATCGGCACATCCACGGTTAAAACGCAAAACGTGCTTTCTATCAAATCTACCGATCTTACGGTCATGTCCTTTAACATTCGTTATAAGAACTCGTCGGATGCCGATGAAAAGCATTGGAACAACAGAAGGGAGGCTGTATATAGCTTCCTGAACGGCAGCGATGCAAGCATTATTTGTATGCAAGAGGTCACCGAGGCACAGCAAGCCGACCTGCAGGAAAACATTTCCGAAAAATACGGCTTGATATGGTACGGCAGAAGCACGGGCACCACGGGTGAGGGTCTTACCATCGCCTATGACAAAAGCGTGTGGAGCCTGCTTGAAGAGGAGTGCTTCTGGCTTTCCGAAACCCCCGACGTGCCCTCCGGCGGCTGGGGCGCTGCCAAGTACCGTATTTGCGTAACCGCCCTGCTTGAGCACAAGGAAACGGGTGCTAAAATGAAGGTGTTTAACACGCACCTTGATCACGCCTCGGAGCTTGCGCGTGTAAACGGCATCAAGCTGGTTCTTCAACGCATGGCAGAGTGTGCGTACCCCGTATATCTTTGCGGTGACTTTAACTGTGAGCCGACCTCCGAGGCATATGCGGTTGCCGCCAATGCTTTGCAGGATGCACAGGTGACTGCGCTTGACAGTGACGTTGGCTCTACCTTTACCGCCTGGGGCACGAATACCGATGCAGATGCATACGTGATCGATTATTGCTTTTTCAGCAAGGTGAATACCGTTCCGCTGACGTTTGATATTTGCGACGGCAAGTGGGGAGAGAACAACGAGTATTTCCTCTCCGATCACAACCCCTTACTGGTTACTCTTCGCATGATCTATGAAATAAAGGAAAGCTATCCCGACAAGACAACGCACGGCACAGATGCCGAAATGGACCCGGCGTAAGCTAAAAAAACGCGGTGAAGGCATGCCTTCACCGCGTTTTTGATTGTAGCTTTAGCGCAATAAACCACCACTTGAAGTGGTGGAATGAAAGCGTGGAGCCACCGCAGCCTTCC